>NZ_JBYSZA010000006.1:0-279342 GCF_058786735.1 Pseudomonas sp. FW305-7 | reverse complement strand
ATGCTGATAATCTTGTTGACTATCAGTCTGACTCCACAAGCACCCACACGAATTGCTTGATTCAGTTGTTAAAGAGCGGTTGGTTAAGATCTTTCGTCTCAACCGAGGCGCGCATTCTACAGCAGCCTCATTTGCTGTCAAGTGATTATTTTCAGAAGTTTTCGAAGAATTCTTCAACAACTTCAACCACTTGCGCTTCCGATCTCTCGTTAGCGGGAGGCGAATTCTACAGCGTTACTCGCTGTTGTCAACACCTCTTTTTCTCCGCTTTCGACCGAGAAGATCGAACCGTTAAAAGAGTCAAACATCACGACGCTTTCAACTCCTTCCAGGCTTCGATGAACTGAAGCAACCCGCTATCGAAAACCGTATAACTCATTGAATCTCAAGGAGTTTTCCGTTTCGACTGCGCCGGAAGTGGGGCGAATTATAGACCTCCAGAATCTGCCGTCAACCGTTAATTCCGCTTTTTATCAAAACGCCGGAAAAGCCTGCTTATATATAGACGCGCCAGCCCTGAATGCGCAGTATATTGCCCAACACCTAAAACAACACTCAGCTCTTATTTAGGACGATGCCCTGTAATGAATGACCAACCCCGCTCCCTTGCCTCAATGTTGTTTCCGGTTGGCCTGCTATTAATAGCCATGGCATCGATCCAGTCCGGCGCATCGCTGGCCAAAAGCATGTTCCCGGTAGTTGGCGCTCAGGGAACAACCACCCTGCGCCTGATCTTCGCCAGTGTGATCATGTTGTTATTGCTGCGCCCTTGGCGAGCAAAGCTGACAGCCAAGTCATTGCGTACGGTGATCGTCTACGGCATGGCGCTAGGTGGAATGAACTTTCTCTTCTATATGTCATTGCGCACAGTGCCTTTGGGGATCGCCGTTGCCCTCGAATTCACCGGACCACTGGCCGTAGCCATCTATGCATCTCGTCGTGCAATCGACTTTCTATGGATCGGACTGGCTGCAACCGGACTGCTGCTATTGATACCGACGGGGGCAACAACCGCCGGAATCGATTTGGTCGGTGCCGGCTACGCTTTGGGGGCCGGTGCCTGCTGGGCGCTGTACATTCTGTTCGGGCAGAAGGCCGGTGCAGATAACGGAGTCACCACCGCAGCACTGGGCGTGATGATCGCGGCGTTGTTTGTCGCCCCCATAGGCATCGTCCATGCGGGTGCCGCGCTACTGACACCATCACTGATCCCGGTGGCAATTGGCGTCGCCATCCTCTCTACCGCCCTTCCCTATACCTTGGAAATGGTCGCGCTCACGCGTATTCCCGCGCGCACCTTCGGAACATTAATGAGCATTGAGCCCGCGTTCGGTGCGCTGTCAGGTCTGCTGTTTCTGCAGGAATACCTCACGCTGTCACAATGGATGGCGATCCTGTGCATCATTCTGGCTTCCGTCGGCGCCACCATGACCATGGGCAGTGCCGCCAAGCCCGCCATTGCGGCAGATTGAAACAGGATTTGACGAAGGTCTGGCAATTGGCGCTCATATAGGCCATGTTTAGGCCCGTAACCCAATGCCAGACATGGATTTTTTTCGGACAGGGATTTCACAACGCTTACAGCGCAGGCGAATACAGGCAGACCCGAGCGTCAGACTCGCGGCCGCTATAAGGACGGTAATGAAACGAATTTTGATACTGATCGCCGTACTCGCAATCGCGGGCTGTGCGGCGACCTCGAAAACCCAGGTAAAGCACGGCAAGAAAGGGCTGCACATCAACTGTTCGGGGCTCTCGTCCTCTTGGGACAAGTGCTATACCAGCGCAGCCAACTCCTGCGCTCCGAAAGGTTATAAGGTCATCGCCAAGTCGGGGGACTCCGTGGAGGAGCCTGGCGATTATCCATTCGGTCTCAATCCCGCCGGTTACACCAGCCGCAGCATGATCGTCATCTGTAAATAGATCACGGCAGACTGGCGATCTGGCGACCAATCTCGTCATGACTGGACTTCAGCACCGCTCGCTGAATGTCCGGCGTGGCCAGCATCCGCGCCACCACCAGAGCTCCAACGCACTGCGACAGAACCGACCACGCCAGGCTGTCGCTCTCCAGTATCCGCGCCCAACTCTCTTGAAGCCGACAGATCCACAGCTCGGCCTGCTCACGAACCTGAATTTCCGAACGGGCGATTTCCGCACCCAGCGCCGGCAGAGCACAGCCGGATTCAGGCTGTTCAACGTGAGCCATGCTCAAATAGTGTTTGAGACAGCGTTCCAGCCGTTCACGATCCTGTTCGCCCTGCCCGCCCAATCGCGCCAGGCTTTGCCCCAACTCTCGCTCGACGATAGCCGTAAACAGCGCATCTTTCGAGGAAAAGTGACTGTAAAACGCCGCTCCGCTCAGACCAATGGCTTTCATCAAACCATCGACGCCGACCGTGGAAAACCCGTTTTGTTTGGCCGACAACGCGCTGCTCTGCAATAGTTTTTCACGGGTTTCCAGTTTGTGACTGGCGGAATAACGCATGTGTTGATCCTCGAATTGGCCGCCTTGACGTTACTCGGATCCTAGCATAACGTTCGTTCACTTAACGATCGTTTACTAAAGGGGTACACCCATGAATAACAAGAAGGTCGTATTGGTAGTTGGCGCAGGCGATGCGACGGGAGGAGCGATTGCCAAGCGTTTTGCCAAAGAAGGATTCGTCGCCTGCGTCACCCGGCGCAGCGTCGATAAATTGCAGCCACTGGTGGAGGCGATTCAGGCCGAGGGCGGCGAAGCCCACGGTTTTGCCTGCGATGCGCGTAAGGAAGAAGACGTCATTGCCTTGATCGAAGACATTGAAACCCGCCTCGGCCCGATTGAAGCGTTTGTCTTCAACATCGGCGCCAACGTGCCCTGCAGCATCCTAGAAGAAACCGCTCGCAAGTATTTCAAGATCTGGGAAATGGCTTGTTTCTCCGGCTTTCTCAACGCCCGTGAGGTGGCCAAACGCATGGTCACCCGCAAACGCGGCACGATACTTTTCACCGGGGCCACTGCCGGATTGCGTGGTGCGTCGGGTTTCGCTGCATTCGCCGGAGCCAAACACGGCATCCGCGCCTTGGCGCAAAGCATGGCGCGCGAGTTGGGACCAATGAACATTCATGTCGCCCATGTCGTGGTCGATGGTGCTATTGATACCGACTTCATCCGCACCAGTTTCCCTGAGAAGTACGCCACCAAGGATCAGGACGGCATCCTCAATCCCGAACACATCGCCGAAAACTATTGGTATCTGCACAGTCAGCCACGGGACGCATGGACATTCGAACTGGATCTGCGCCCCTGGAACGAACGCTGGTAAATCCACCGCCCATAACAATAAGTAGAGAGCAGCGATAATGACGAAAACCGTGGAGTTCTATTTCGACCTTGGCAGCCCTGCCACGTACCTGGCCTACACCCAGCTGCCGAAAATCTGCGCCGATACCGGCAGCGAGCTGATCTATATCCCGATGTTGCTCGGCGGCGTATTCAAGGCAACCGGCAATGCTTCTCCGGCAATGATTCCGGCCAAGGGTCGGTACATGTTTCAAGACCTGGATCGCTACGCAAAACGCTATGGCGTGCCCCTCAGGTTCAATCCGCACTTCCCGATCAATACGCTGATACTGATGCGTGCCGTCACCGGCATACAACTGCGCCAGCCGGAACGCTTTCAAGCGTTTATCGACTGCTTGTTCAGCGCATTGTGGGTAGAAAGCCGAAGCCTGGACGAACCGGCTACAGTCGCCGCTGTGTTGAGCGAACACGGCTTTGATCCCGGTGAAGTCCTGGCGTTGACCAACGACGAAACCGTCAAGGCTGCATTGAAAGACAATACCGAGACGGCCGTTAAACGTGGTGTTTTCGGTGCCCCAACCATGTTTATCGGCAATCAGATGTTCTTCGGCCAGGATCGTCTCGACTTCGTCGAGGAAGCGTTACGCCAATCCTGAATCGACAAAAAACTCAGGCGCTGATTTCAGCGCCTGAGTTGTACACGATCAGATTGCAGCAGTACGCGTATTCAGCCATTCCAACGCTGCACCTTCGAGCAACGGGCTCAAGCGCTCTCGCACTTCAGCGTGGTATGCGTTGAACCACTGTTTCTCTTCCTGAGTCAGCAACGATGGCAGCAGGCAGCGTGTATCGATCGGACACAGGGTCAAGGTTTCGAATTTGAGGAACTCACCGAATTCGCTACTCCCCGCCACCTGATTCATCGCCAGGTTCTCGATGCGCACGCCCCAACGGCCCGGACGATAAGTGCCCGGCTCAATGGAGGTGATCATCCCCGGTTGCATCGCGGTTTGCGGTGCCGCCACTGCCTGGTAGGCAATCACCTGCGGGCCCTCGTGCACGTTGAGGAAATACCCCACGCCGTGACCGGTGCCGTGACCGTAATCGACGCTTTCGGCCCAGATCGGCGCGCGTGCGATAGCGTCGAGCAGCGGCGACAGAATGCCTTTGGGGAACTGTGCCCGTGACAGCGCAATCACCCCTTTCAACACGCGCGTGCAATCGCGCTTCTGCTCTTCGGTCGGTGTGCCGACTGGCACCATACGTGTGATATCAGTGGTGCCGCCCAGGTATTGACCACCGGAGTCGATCAGCAGCAGACCATCACCCTCGATCACCGCGTGCTCTTCTTCGGTGGCGTGATAGTGCGGCATCGCGCCATTGGCGTTGAATGCAGCGATGGTGTTGAAACTCAGCGAAACATAATCCGGGCGACGCTCACGGGCAGCGGTGAGTTTTTCGTCGATGGTCAGTTCGGTAATGCGTTCGCGGCCCCAGGCCGACTCCAGCCAGGCGAAAAACTCGCAGAGTGCCGCGCCGTCCTGTTCCATGGCTTTACGGATGTGCTGGGCGTCAGCTTCACTTTTTTGCGATTTGGCCAGCGTGGTCGGGTTCAAGCCTTCGACCAGTTTCACGCCGCTATCGAGGTTATCCAGCAGACCACTGGTTACGCGCGCGGGGTCCACCAGCAGGCTCGCGCCACTCGGTACGGCACGCAGAGCGTCGGACACTTCGGTGTAATCACGCAGCGTTACGCCGTCTTCCTCCAGCACTGCCCGCAAATCAGCATCAACCTTGCTCAACGCCACGAACAGCGTGGCTTGCTGTTGATTGATCAACACGAACGAAACAAACACCGGGTTGAACGACACGTCACCGCCACGCAAATTGAACAACCACGCGATGTCGTCGAGGGTGGCGATGAAGTGCCAATCGGCGCCGCGCTCCTGCAACGTCTCGCGCAGTTTGGCGAGCTTCTCGCCGCGACTGACAGTCGCTTGCGGCGGCAAATGCTGATAGATCGGCGCATTCGGCAGGCTTGGGCGATCGCTCCAGACTTCCTTGAGCAGATCGATATCGGTGCGCAGACGTGCGCCGCGTGCTTCGAGCTTGCTGCCCAACGTGCGGGCGGAAGCCACCGCCATCACCGCGCCATCGACCGCAACCACACCACCTTCCGGTGTTTGCTCAGCCAGCCAATCCAGCGGGCTCGGTTGACCCGGTTGCAGCTTGACCAGTTCGATACCGCTGCCTTTGAGCTCATTGGTCGCCTGTTCCCAATAACGACTGTCAGCCCAGACACCGGCGAAATCGTCAGTAACAATCAAAGTCCCGACCGAACCATGGAAACCCGAGAGCCACTGCCGACCTTGCCAGTAACCCGGCAGGTATTCCGACAGATGCGGGTCGGCGGACGGCACCAACAGCGCATGAATGCCTTCGCGGCGCATCAGTTCACGGGTGTGCGCCAGGCGCTGGGGAACCGATCCTTCGGTCAAAGTCTGGGTACTCATCATGTCTCCTGCCAATCACTTCATCGTTATTGTTCGTCACCGGAACAACCGGCGCGTTAAAGCCCTGTCGCCCAGAATGCCGGAGCACTGGCGCAGGCGGTCTTGATCAGTTGCGCGGCCTTGTCGATGTCTTCGGCAGTGGTGAAACGGCCGAGGCTCAAGCGGATGGTACGCCCGGCCAGATGCGCATCATGCCCCAGGGCCAACAGCACATGCGACGGCGTGTTGCTCGCGGAATTGCACGCCGAAGTCGCGGAAAACGCCATCGAATGGCTCAAAGCCGCGCTGTTGAATTCGCCCTCGCTGAAGGTCAGGCTCAAGGTATGCGGAATGCGCTGGGTGGCACTGCCATTGAGGCGCATGCCCGGCAGGCTCAGCAGTTGTTCAAGCAAGCGTTCGCGCAACGCGGCAATGGTTTTTTTCTCTTCATCGAATGCAGCGGCGGCCAAGGCAAATGCGGCGCCCATTGCGGCGATCTGGTGGGTCGCCAAGGTGCCCGAGCGCAAACCGCTCTCGTGTCCGCCGCCGTGAATCTGCGCTTGCACGCGCTGCTGCGCCCGGGGACCGACGTACAGCGCGCCGATCCCTTTGGGACCGTAAAGCTTGTGTGCTGAAAACGACATCAGGTCGACCGGCCACTGCGCCAGATCAATCGCCACCTTACCTGCACCTTGCGCCGCGTCAACATGGAACAACGCCGCGCGACCACGGACGATTTCACCGATGGCCGGGATGTCGTTGACAGTGCCAAGTTCGTTGTTGACCAGCATCAGCGACACCAGAAAAGTGTCGTCACGCATGGCTTCGCTGACCGCTTGCGGGGTAATCAAGCCATCGGCGTCCGGCACAAGGTAGGTCACGGCAATGCCGGCGTCCTGCAACTGGCGGGCGGTATCGAGGATGGCTTTGTGTTCGATCTGGCTGGTAATGATGTGGCCGCCGGGCACACCGCGCGCCTGGGCGACGCCTTTGAGGGCGAGGTTGTTGGACTCGGTGGCACCGGAGGTCCAGACGATCTGTTCGGCTTGCGCGCCGACCAGTTCGGCGACTTGCCGGCGGGCCTGCTCGACCGTTTGCCGGGCTTGCTGGCCGAACGCGTGGGAGCTGGAGGCCGGGTTGCCGAAATTACCGTGGAACCCCAGACATTCGATCATCACCTGGATGACCCGCTCGTCCACCGGGGTGGTGGCGGCGTAATCGAAATACAACGGACGTATGTTCATAAAAGACTCGCAGAGCGTGTTCCGGGATCAGGAGGCTCGTATCTGCAAACGGCACTGCGCAGCCTTGTGAGCTGCGCGTCGGTTCGAGAGCGTCATCAATACCTGATCGGATGCCGTTAAAGAAGAACAACTTCATTTAAAAGTGCGTAGGAACGCTCCTGAAGCCGAGCTTAACAGGCATCGGGCCGGCGGTTGAAGCAATGCGTCAGCTAAAGCTTTCGAGAAGTAACGGGTACAACGAAATCACCAGTAACGCCGCCATGCCCCAGTTGAACACGCGCAGCCAGCGCGGATCTTTCAACACATTGCGCAACAGCGTGCCGCATGCGGCCCAGACGCCGACGCTCGGCAAGTTGATGATGGCGAACACCGCGGCGATCACGACCACATTGGTGAAGTAGCCCTGCATCGGCGTATAGGTGCTGATAGCACCGATGGCCATTATCCACGCCTTGGGATTGACCCACTGGAACGCCGCAGCGCCAAGGTAACTGATCGGTTTGGCGTCGCCTTCGACGTTGTCACCGACAGGCCCCGAGTGCGCGATTTTCCACGCCAGATACAACAGGTACGCCGCGCCGACATAGCGCAGAACTGTGTAGAGAAGCGGGTAAGTCTGAAATACCGCACCCAGGCCAAAGCCTACGGCGACAACCAACACGAAGAAACCGCAGGTTATGCCGAGCATGTGCGGGATGGTTCGGTTGAAACCGAAATTAACCCCCGATGCGAGCAACATCGTGTTGTTCGGTCCCGGTGTAATCGAGGTGACAAGGGCAAACAGGGCAAAGCCCAGCAAAAGATCAAGCGAGAGCGTCATGGGTTCAATCCGTCAGGGTCATTCAGATGTTGACCCTATCCCACGCGGCCCGGCAAACCCACGGACAGTTGGGAAAAACTTCGAGCAGTACAGTTTTCTTCTAGCTTGGACGACCGTGCAGCTGTACCGCACGTTCTGCGCTCATTTCGGCTTGCTTGTCGAATTGCGACTGACCCAGCAATCGGGCTTTCTTCGCGTGGTATTCGTCGAAGGACAAACCGCTGCGGTTCAGCGCTTCCATCGCCAGTTCGCGGGATTCTTCTGCGGTGTAGGGGCGCAATTCCGGGGAAACATGGCTGGCGCAACCAGAGAGAACGGAGACAGCGAGCAATAGGGAGACAGTCAATAAACGATTCATGGGAGCGTCCTGGCGAGCAATGTGGGGGTCGATGGACAAAGGCTACGCCCGGGCACACTCGCGCAAAAATCATCGCTCTCAATAGTGGCTATCAGAAAATCAGCATCACCGGTCTATATCTCCTAATGATCTATAAATATCAATTAACGTTCTTTTACGGAATATCAATCAACCTTTATAAATCCCTGCATGCATTTGCCACTGTTGCTCCAGCAACTGTTGCCCAGGCAACAGTGGATCAACAATCCGGCCGCTAATTCACATAGCCGACCCCGACCGGAACGCTCAATGCCCCGCAAACCGGGCCCTCCAGGAATTGGTACAGCACTTGCTCAAGCCCAGTGACTTACTCACTGCTCGCTGAGCAACTGTTGAAAAAGGAACTGATCATGTCGCGTCCTCTGAAAGTCGTCGCCCTGTCCGGCGGCACCTGGCGTCCATCGCGCACGTTGGTGCTGACCCAAGCCCTACTGAGCGAATTGGCCGGGCACTTGCCGATCGAGAGCCATCTGATCGAACTCGGTGACATCGCCCGTCCGCTGGGTGGCGCCCTTTCGCGCCAAGAGTTGAGTGCGGAAGTCGAAGCCGAGCTGCAAGCCATCGAACAGGCCGACCTGCTGATCGTGGCCGCACCGGTTTATCGCGGTTCCTATCCGGGTCTGCTCAAGCATTTGTTCGACCTGATAGACCTCAATGCGCTGATCGATACACCGGTGTTGCTGGCGGCTACTGGCGGCAGTGAACGCCATGCGCTGGTACTCGATCACCAGCTTCGCCCGCTGTTCAGTTTCTTCCAGGCCGTGACGCTGCCGATCGGCGTGTACGCCACCGAGGCCGATTTCGCCGATTACCAGATCACCAGCGAGCCATTGAAAGCGCGGATCCGCTTGGCCGCCGAGCGTGCCGCGCCGTTGTTCGCGACGCAAATCAAACCGTTGCTGAAGATCGCCTAAGGAGCTGTTCATGGATGTTTTCTGGTTCCTGCCGACCCACGGCGACGGCCACTACCTGGGTACCACTCAAGGTGCGCGCCCGGTCACGCTCAATTATTTGAAACAAGTCGCGCAAGCCGCGGACAGTCTCGGTTATCACGGTGTGCTGATTCCCACCGGACGCTCCTGCGAGGACTCGTGGGTGATCGCCTCGGCGCTGGTGCCGTTGACAGAACGCCTGCGTTATCTGGTGGCGATTCGCCCGGGGATCATTTCGCCGACGGTGTCGGCGCGCATGGCGGCGACGCTGGATCGACTGTCCAACGGCCGCTTGTTGATCAACGTGGTGACCGGCGGCGATCCGGACGAGAACCGAGGCGATGGCAGTTTCCTCAGCCACAGCGAACGCTACGAAGTCACCGACGAATTCCTCAGGATCTGGCGCCGGGTGTTGCAAGGCGAATCAGTGGATTTTGAAGGCAAGCATCTCAAAGTGCAGAACGCCAAGGCGTTGTACCCGCCGGTGCAGAAGCCTTATCCGCCGCTGTACTTCGGTGGCTCGTCCGACGCAGCACATGATCTCGCCGCTGAACAAGTCGACGTCTATCTGACATGGGGTGAACCGCCGGCTGCCGTCGCCGAGAAACTTGCCGATGTGCGCGAGCGTGCGGCGCGTCATGGTCGCAAGGTCAAATTCGGCATTCGCTTGCATGTGATCGTCCGCGAGACCGCCGAGGAAGCGTGGAAGGCGGCGGACAAACTGATCGAACACATCAGTGATGAAACCATTGCGGCGGCGCAGAAATCCTTCTCCCGTTTCGACTCCGAAGGCCAGCGGCGCATGGCGGCATTGCACGATGGCCGTCGCGACAACCTGGAAATCGCACCCAACCTGTGGGCTGGCGTCGGCCTGGTGCGTGGCGGCGCCGGCACTGCACTGGTCGGCGATCCGCAGCAAGTCGCGGCGCGGATCAAGGAGTACGCGGACCTGGGCATCGAGAGCTTCATTTTCTCCGGCTATCCGCATCTGGAAGAGGCTTACCGGTTTGCCGAACTGGTGTTTCCGCTGTTGCCGGAGCCATACGCGCGCTTGGCCGGACGCGGCGTGACCAACCTCACCGGGCCGTTTGGCGAAATGATTGCCAACGATGTGTTGCCCGCCCAAGCCAAGGCCTGAAAACGCCCACTGTAGGAGTGAGCCTGCTCGCGAAAGCGGTGTGTCTGCGCCGGTGATGTCGACTGTGCTGACCTCATCGCGAGCAGGCTCACTCCTACAGATAATCGCGTCGATTTGATGAGGAACACCGCGTGACCGCCAAACCGCAAAGTACCTTGCTGTCCCCCTTGCAGACTGCCCGTCAACTGGCCGCTGAATTTGCCCTGACCGCCGTCGAACGCGACGAGCGCGGTGGCACCCCGAAAGCCCAGCGCGATGCCCTGCGTGACAGCGGCCTGCTGGCCCTGAGCATTCCGACCCGCTACGGCGGTCTCGGCGCGAGCTGGAGTGAAACCCTGCAGATCGTCCGCGAGTTCGCCAAAGTCGACAGTTCCATCGCCCACGTCTTCGGTTTTCATCACCTGATGCTCGCCACCGTGCGCCTGTTTTCTCGCACCGAGCAATGGCAGCCATGGTTCGAACAGACCGCCCGCCAGAACTGGTTTTGGGGTAACGCCTTGAATCCGCTCGACACCCGCACGGTGGTCAAGGACTTCGGTGGCTGGCGTGAGTTTTCCGGCAAGAAAAGCTTCTGCTCCGGCGCCACCGACTCGCAGATGCTCATCGCCTCGGCAGTGGATGAAAGTGCTGGCGGCAAATTGCTCATCGCCGCGATCCCTACGGGCCGCAGTGGCATCACCTTACATGATGACTGGAACAACATCGGCCAGCGCCAGACCGACAGCGGCAGCGCCACCTTCGAACGGGTGCGGGTCGAGGAATCGGAACTGCTGCTCGACCCCGGCCCGCTGAGCACACCTTTCGCCTGCCTGCGCCCACTGATTGCGCAACTGACCTTCACGCATATGTTTCTCGGGATTGCCGAAGGGGCTTTCGAAGAAGCGCGAAATTACACCCTGAGCGAAACCCGCCTCTGGCACAAATCCGCCGCGCGCGATGTGCGTGAAGATCCTTACGTGCTCGCGCATTACGGCGAGTTCTGGGTTGCACTGGAAGGCATTCGCCTGCTGGTCGAGCGCGCAGCAGCGCTGCTTGATCAGGCGTGGGCCAAAGGTCCGAACCTCAGCGCCGAAGAACGCGGACATCTGGCCACGGCGATTGCCACCGCCAAAGTCGCCGCCAGCCGTCAGGGCCTCGACATTTGCAGCCGCTTGTTTGAAGTCACCGGCGCACGGGCGACTCACGCCTCGCTGCGCCTGGATCGACACTGGCGCAACCTGCGCACGCAAACCCTGCACGACCCGCTGGATTACAAACTCCATGAGCTGGGCGACTGGGCGCTGAATCAGGCGCTGCCGGTACCGACCTTCTATTCCTGACCTGCCTGCATTTGAACTAAAAAGAAGGACGAGCCCATGCAACTGCTGACTCTACCGCCCTCACCCGCCCTGGCCACGTCGATCCGCGCCACCGCGCAGGTGTTCGAAGACCCGAAGTCCCAGGCCCTGCTCGCGCATTTGCAACAGGTCGCGCCGAGCGAAGCCAGCGTGCTGATCATCGGTGAGACCGGCACCGGCAAAGAGCTGGTAGCGCGGCACATTCATAACCTGAGCAACCGCCGTCATCGGCCATTCATCGCGGTCAATTGCGGCGCGTTTTCCGAGTCACTGGTGGAGGCTGAACTGTTCGGCCACGAAAAAGGCGCCTTCACCGGCGCGCTGAGTGCCAAGGCCGGGTGGTTCGAGGAAGCGGATGGCGGCACGCTGTTCCTCGATGAAATCGGCGATTTGCCGATGGCGATTCAGGTGAAGTTGTTGCGGGTACTGCAGGAGCGCGAAGTGGTGCGGCTAGGGTCGCGCAAAAGCATCCCCATTGATGTGCGAGTGCTGGCGGCGACCAACGTGCAGCTGGAGAAAGCGATCAACGCCGGGAATTTTCGCGAGGATCTCTATTACCGACTCAACGTGGTCAATCTGGAATTGAACCCATTGCGCGATCGGCCCGGCGATATCCTGCCGCTGACCCGGCATTTCATCGAGGCCTACAGTCAGCGTCTGGGTTACGGCCGGGTCAGCATCAGCCCCGGCGCGGAAAACAAGCTGCGCAGCTACAGTTGGCCGGGCAACATCCGCGAACTGGAAAACGTCATCCATCACACGCTGCTGATCTGCCGCAACGGTGTGATCGAACGCGATGACTTGCGTCTGTCGAACCTGCGTATCGAACGCCCGGACGATCACCACGCCAGCCCCGACGATTCACCGGAAGCGTTGCTGGAGCAAGCCTTCCAGAAACTCTTCGCCCAACAGGCCGGGGCGTTGCACGAAAAAGTCGAAGACGCTTTGCTACGCGCCGCCTATCGCTTCTGCCATTACAACCAAGTGCACACCGCAGCGTTGCTCGGTCTGAGCCGCAATGTCACCCGCACGCGGTTGATCAGGATCGGCGAACTGGCGGTGAACAAGCGGCGTATGACGGAAAACCTGCAAGGTGAGCGGCTGATCCAGTTGTCGATCTAACCGACCAGGGTGCAGTGCAATGCATCGTCGTGACTACGGGCGATGCTGCTCAGCACCTGGAACGAATTGAAGGTGACGGTTTTCGCCTGATGGGCGCGGATCAACTGCCAGAAATCCTGCTCGCCGCTTTCGAAACTGCGAAACGCGGCCTCCCCGGCCTCGCGCGTCTGCCACTGCAAAAAACTCAAGACCCGCCGGCCATCGTCGCTGGCTTGCACGCTTGCACTGACAAAACCGTCGTAGCGCTGGGCCAGGCGTTCAGTCTGCAACGACAGTGCCGAGACCAACGACGATTGTTGCCGAGGCTCGATCTCGAATTCGATCAATTGGGTAAAGCTGCGGTTTTGCGCTGATGCTTGCATGAAAAGTCCCCACTCATCGTAAAACGAGTCTTGCGACTCGAAGAACCGCAGGGTAAAACCTCTAGTTAAGTCAAGGTCAAGAGCTTTTTCAGCATGATCAGCAAGGAAAACGTGCACAAGCCACTCACTGTTGGCGAGGTCGCGGCGCGCAGCGGTGTCGCGGTCACGGCCCTGCACTTTTATGAGTCCAAGGGTTTGATCAAGAGCCAGCGCAATGCCGGCAATCAGCGCCGTTATGCGCGAGCCGTGCTGCGCCGGGTGGCGCTGATCAAGGTCGCACAACGTTTAGGGATTCCGCTGGCGGAGATTGGCGAGGCACTGAAAATCCTCCCGGACGATCGCGCACCGACGGCGGCGGACTGGAAGATGCTCTCGGAGCGATGGCGGCGAGAACTGGATGAACGGATCAATCAACTGACGTTGCTGCGTGACCGGCTCACCGGCTGCATCGGTTGTGGTTGTCTGTCGATGGAGGCGTGCCCGTTGCGCAATCAGGGCGATGTGCTGGGCGAACAAGGGCCGGGAGCGCACTTTCCAACCTGAGTGAAATCTTCTGGGTAAATGTAAAACTTGTGGTGAGGGGATTTATCCCCGATGGGTTGCGAAGCAGCCCCTAAGCCTCCCAGCGCGGTAATCCTGAAAGAATGAATCGGCAGGTTTTAGGGCTGCTTCGCAACCCATCGGGGATAAATCCCCTCGCCACAGTTATATAACTGTTCAAAGTGAAGTGACTGCTCGTCGGGCGAAATTCCTAGCCGTGAAGACAGTTCTATAGTGATTCTTCCGCCGATGCGGTGAAGCCGCATTTCGTAAAACAAAAATCAGGGAGAACGTCATGAGCGTAAAACCCATCCCCGAGGGGTATCACAGCATTACCCCGTATCTCGGCATCGAAAAAGCCGCCGAGGCCATCGACTTTTATAAGAAAGCCTTTGGCGCTAACGAAGTCATGCGCCTGGACATGCCTGATGGCCGCGTCGGCCACGCGGAACTGCGCATCGGTGACAGCGCGATCATGCTCGGTACGCCGTGCGATCAAGGCCCCTTGAGCGGGCCGGACACAGCGATTTCGGTCGGTTTGCATCTGTATGTGACGGATGTCGACAAATCATTTCAACGGGCCCTGGATGCCGGGGCGACGACGGTGTCCGAGGTCAAGGATCAGTTTTATGGTGATCGCAGCGGGACATTGAAAGATCCGTACGGGCATCTGTGGTTTCTCGCCTCGCGCAAGGAAGATTTGACCGAGGAGCAAATCAAGCAGCGGGCGATGGAGATGTTCCAGCAGAGTTGAGATTTGCTGTGTGATCAATGGCCTCTTCGCGGGCAAGCCCGCTCCCACAGGATTTTGCGGGGTGACATAGATAGTGGTCACACTAAAGCTCCCTGTGGGAGCGGGCTTGCCCGCGAATGGGCCATCACTGACAACACACTTCATGAACCGCCACACCACATTTAGCCCCTTGCCCCGAACCCCGGACAATTTCAGGATGCATCCCACAAGCACCCTGAAAAAGGATCAGCCCGATGTTTGCCGGATTTCTCAAAGACCAGCGCCACGTCAACGGCGTCGACATTGCCTACCGACTCGGCGGCAGCGGGCCGGGGCTGTTGCTGCTGCACGGCCATCCGCAGACCCATGTGATCTGGCACAAAATCGCCGAACAACTGGCCGAGCACTTCACCGTGGTCGCCGCCGACCTGCGCGGTTACGGCGACAGCAGTCGGCCCGCCGCCGATGCGCTGCACCGCAATTATTCAAAACGCGAAATGGCCCGGGACAACGTCGAACTGATGAAGGCGCTGGGTTTCGAGCAGTTTGCGATCCTCGCCCACGACCGTGGCGCTCGGGTCGCCCATCGCCTGGCCCTCGACCACCCCGCCGCTGTGCAACGCATGATGCTGCTGGACATCGCCCCGACCCTGGCGATGTACGCACAAACCAACGAAGCCTTCGCCCGGGCCTACTGGCACTGGTTTTTCCTGATCCGCCCGGCGCCGCTGCCGGAAACCTTGATCGAGGCCGATCCCGAATCGTACCTACGCAGCGTGATGGGCAGTCGCAGCGCCGGGCTCAAGCCGTTCACTGAACAGGCGTTCGGTGAATACCTGCGTTGCTTGCAGCTACCCGGCAGCGCTCGGGGGATCTGCGAAGATTACCGCGCCAGCGCCGGCATCGATCTGGAGCATGATCGCGCCAACATTGCCGCAAGCCAGCATTTGAATCTGCCGCTGCGGGTGCTGTGGGGCGCTGACGGTGTCGTCGGACGCTGCTTCGATCCGCTCGGGGAATGGCAGCAAGTGGCGACGCACGTGACAGGCCAGCCGCTGCCCGCCGGCCACTATCTCGCCGAAGAAGTCCCGCAACTACTGCTCGCGCAAGCGCTGGATTTTCTGCGCTGAACGGAGCCTGCCAATGTCGATGCTATGCTGGCGGCTTCTGCCGACAGCGCCCGTGTGGGCGACGATATTCCTGGCCAGCACATCGGCCGGCGTCTGGTCAGCAACCGGCGAGTGCTGTGTGCGGCACCGAGCTATCTGCAGCGACGCGGCACACCGCAGACGCTCGATGAGTTGCAGCAACACGATTGCCTGGTGATCAAGGAACGCGACAACGCGTTCGGCATCTGGAATCTGGATCGCGACGGCACGCAGGAAAGCGTGCGGGTCAGCGGGCCTTTATCGTCGAACAACGGCGAGATTGTCATGCAATGGGCGCTCGATGGGCGTGGGATATTGCTGCGCTCGTTGTGGGATGTGAAGCCGCTGCTGGATGACGGACGTCTGGTTCAAGTGCTCGAGGATTACAGTCAAAGTGCCAACGTCTGGGCGGTGTACCCGACGCGACTGGCGCATTCGGGGAAATTGCGTGCGTGTGTGGAGTTTTTGCAGGCGCATTTCCGGGATCTGTCCCTGTAGCCCAACCACCATAAAACCCTGTGGGAGCTGGCTTGCCAGCGATGGCGTCGGTTCAGCCAATACAAATGCAAGATGTGCCGGCCTCATCGCTGGCAAGCCGGCTCCCACAAGTTACGCTTTCAATTCAGCCAGGGATTGGCGGCCAGATGCTCGCGTTCAAAAGCCTTGATTTGCTCGCGGCGCTGCAAGGTGCTGCCGATGGCATCCAGCCCCAGCAACAACGCCGTCTTGCGCAGCGTATCAATCTGAAAGTCGATCACCGAGCCACCGGCCAGACCGATCTGCTGTGCCTCCAGGTCGATACTGATCCGCGCACTGTCGGGCTGACTGACCAGTTGTGCGATCTGCTGGACCTGCGCCTCTTCCAGGGTAATCAACAACACCCCGTTACGTTGGCAGTTGTCATAAAAAATCCCGGCAAAACTGCTGCCGATCAACGCGCGAATGCCCATCTGCTGCAAGCCCCACACCGCATGT
The DNA here is from genome assembly GCF_058786735.1 of Pseudomonas sp. FW305-7. Lineage (NCBI taxonomy): Bacteria > Pseudomonadati > Pseudomonadota > Gammaproteobacteria > Pseudomonadales > Pseudomonadaceae > Pseudomonas > Pseudomonas sp. FW305-7. Next base: position 262,816 of record NZ_JBYSZA010000006.1, on the reverse strand, counting down.
TCACGACTGGAGCCGCAGCCGAAATTCGGCCCGACCAGCAGAAAACTCGCGCCCTGCCACGCCGGCTGGTTCAACACGAACGCAGGATTGGGCGTGCCATCGGCGAGAAAACGCAAATCGAAAAACACGCCACGATCCAGCCCCTGACGATCGATGCCCTTGAGAAACTGCTTGGGCATGATCACGTCAGTGTCGACGTTGGCCGCGAGCAGCGCTGCGGCCTGGCCGCTGACCTGAGTGAAGGGTTGCAGGCTCATGGGCGTTCTCCAAAGTGGCGGATGTCGGTGAGTCGACCGCTGATCGCAGCGGCGGCGACCATCGCCGGGCTCATCAGATGGGTGCGCGCGCCGGCGCCCTGACGGCCCTCGAAATTGCGATTGGTGCTTGAAGCACAGCGGTCGCCGGGGGCCAGGACGTCGTCGTTCATCGCCAGGCACATCGAGCAACCGGACTGACGCCATTCGAAACCGGCGTCGATAAAGATCTGCGCCAACCCTTCAGCCTCAGCCTGAGCGCGAACTTCGCTGGAGCCCGGCACGATCATCGCCCGCACATGCGCGGCCACCTGTTGCCCGCGCACGACGCTGGCGGCGTCACGCAAATCTTCGATCCGGGCATTGGTGCATGAGCCGATAAAGGCATGGCTGATGACGATATCGCCTAGCGCCATACCCGCTTCAAGACCCATGTAATTGAGCGCGCGACGCATGTCCTGGCGCAGGATCGGGTCGTCGATGTCTTGTGGGTCCGGTACTCGCGCACCGATGGCGGCGGCCTGATCCGGGCTGGTGCCCCAGGTGACCATCGGTTCCAGCAGACCCGCATCAAGATGAATTTCCCGGTCAAACCGCGCACCCGGATCACTGCGCAATTCACGCCACGTTGCCACTCCGCGTTCCCACAGTTCACCTTCAGGCGCACGCGGTTTGCCTTTGAGATAGGCGAATACTTTGTCGTCCGGCGCCATGAACGCACCGCGTGCACCGGCCTCGACCGCCATGTTGCAGATGGTCATGCGCGCTTCGACACTCAGGGCAGCAATGGTCGAACCGCAGAACTCGATGGCGTAGCCGGTAGCCCCGGACGCGCCGATCCGGGCGATCAGCGCCATGATCACATCCTTGGAGGTCAGACCCGGCGCCAGTTGGCCATCGACTGTCACGCGCAGGCTTTTCAGGCGTTTGTAAACCAGCGTCTGCGAGGCCAGCAGATGCTGGATTTCCGAGGTACCAATGCCGAAACCGAAAGCGCCGAGGGCGCCATAGGTGGTGGTGTGGCTGTCGCCGGCGGCGATCACCATGCCCGGCAGAATAAAACCCTGCTCGGGGGCGATCACATGTTCGATGCCCTGGCGCTTGTCGAGAATGTCGAGCAATTCGATACCGAAGTCCCGACAGTTTTCCGCCAGATATGACACTTGCCGGGCGCCACCCGCGTCGGGCATCGCCGCGACCCGCTGCGGTGCGGTCGGGTTGACGTGGTCGACCACCGCCAGCGCCGTCCCCGGGCGCCATACCTCGCGCCCGGCATCACGCAAACCGCTGAAGGCCTGTGGACTGGTGTATTCGTTGATCACCTGACGATCTATGTACAACAGGACGTGGCCCTGATCGTCGAGGCGACACACCGTGTGCGAATCGATGTGTTTGTCGTAAAGGGTTCTGGGGGTCATGAACAGCACTCACGCAGGGAATCCGGGTGAGCTCCATCATAGGCAGCGGCGAGTTGCCATCAATCGGCAGACAGTGATCGCGTCGTCCATGAATCGTGTTTGATCTGCCGGGCCCCGAGGTCCCGTCCCCTGCGGTAATTGTGCTGACCAAGCGAATTGCGAAACATTTGCTTTCATATCGCTTTTCGGGATTTGCCACGCTCATTCGTCCTATAGAGATGCAGGCCGTTCGCGTAGGCAAAAGCCACGAGCGCCTTTCGGGGATTCCCGTGCTGCGAAGCCCGTAGCCCGCTCCCTTCCACCGAAAACAAGACGCGCAATCATGTCGAAGAAATCCCGTTCAAAACTATGGTTCCTGGTGCATAGCTGGCTGGCGTTGCCGATCTGGTTTTTTGTCCTGATCGTCTGCGTGACCGGGACACTGGCGGTGGTCAGCCAGGAAATCGTCTGGCTGGCCAACCCGCAAATGCGCGCCAGCCAGCCGTCGGATGACGCCCCGCTGCTCAGTTACGATCAGGTGCTGGCGGCGATCAAAAAAGCCGAGCCACAGACAATCGTCGAAAGCATCAGTCGTCCGGACGAGTCGCACTTTGCCCTCGATGTCGAAGTCAGCTACCCCGACGGGCGCTCGCTGACGGTCTACGTCAACCCGTACACCGGCGTCATCCAGGGCACCGCGCCCACCTTCGACTTCAAGGCTTTCACCCGCGCCCTGCACGGCTGGTGGCTGGTGCCGTTCACCAACGGCTACAGCTGGGGCTGGTACCTGGTGTCGTTTCTCGGCGTGCCGATGCTGGTGTCATTGATTACCGGCCTGGTGGTCTACAAACGCTTCTGGAAAGGCTTTCTGCGCCCGACCCTGCGAGTGCGCCACGGCGCACGGATTTTCTGGGGCGACTTCCATCGACTGTCCGGTATCTGGTCAATCTGGTTCATTGCGGTGATCTCCATCACCGGCATCTGGTTCCTGATTCGGGCGTTCCTGTTCGACAACCAGATTTCAATCTCGAGTGAACCGATCATTCCGGCCATGTCCCGTGAAAGCGTGCCGATTTCCACAGCCGGCACGCCGCCCCCGCGCATCAGCCTGGATCGCGCCGTCGAAATCGCTCAGCAGGAGATTCCGGGACTGGAAGCCAGTTTCGTCAGCCTGCCGGGTAACGCTTACAGCCACATGAGTGTCGGTGGTCGCGGCTGGTATCCGTTGATGTTCCAGACCGCGACACTCAATCCGTACAACGGTGATATGGCCGCTTCACGTTTGCTCTCCGATCGCTCCTCGCTGGAGTTCGTCACGGAATCCATGCGCCCGCTGCACACCGGTGACTTCGGCGGTATCTGGATCAAGCTGATCTGGTTTTTCTTCGGCCTGCTGCTGAGCATGATGGTGCTCAGCGGCTTGCTGATCTGGACCAAACGCACTGCCCTCGCTACCGCGAACGCGCTCAAACGCGAAGACAAGAAAAACCGCACCAAGGCACAAGCGGTCATGAGCCGTGAACCTTCGGAGGCCACCCAATGAGCAAATCCAAAACGACTGCGGCGCCCTCGCCACTGGCGCGTTTCTGGCGCAAATGGCGGTTTCATATCAACATCCTGTTGCTGTTGATCCCGCTGGGCTTCATGCCCAAGTACTTCGCCGACGCTTCGTTGTTCCGCGGCGACAGCGGCCTGGGACAACATGAAATCGGCAATATCCAGGTCGGGCCATGGAGTCTGCGCCTGGCCGAACTGCGTGACCAGGCCCCCATCCTCACGGGCCCGGCCGGCTACATGAAAGACTTCAGCGCAGCCCTGTGCGATACCTGTGTCGAACAGGTCAAAGCCACCTACCTGCGCATCGGCAAGCCGCGCAGCCTGCGCGCAGCCGGAACCATCTTCTTTGGCACGCCCTACCGCATGGGCACACAAATGCCGATCCCGGAAAAGACCAAAACCGACGCAGAACTGTGGATCACCATGGAAGGCTGGGACGGCAGCATGCATCAGGCCTCGATTCCCCTGAGCCAGGCCTCCCCCGCCACTGTCGCCTGGCTGAATAAACAAGGAGCCAAACCATGAGCCCTGCCAAACATCCTTCCCGCCTGCGGCTGGGCGCCGCGCTGCTGGTGCTGTGCGCCGGTTTCAGTGCCAGCGCCCTGGCGCACAACCCGATGTGCGAATGCAAAGCCATCGACGCCGAGCAGATCAAATGCACCGGTGGTTTTTCCGACGGCAGTGGCGCACCGGGGGTGACCCTGGACGTGATCGGCTACGACGAAACCATTCTGGTGCCGGGCAAGCTCGGTAGTGATTCGACGCTGACCTTCAAGAAACCCGGCGCCGAGTTCTACGTGCTGTTCGACGCCGGCCCCGGCCACGTCGTCGAAATCGACCAAGCGGATATCGAAGCCCCATGACCACGCCCACCACACAAATCGTGCGCCCGGCCGGTGCCGGTCATGAAACCCTCAACGTTCTGCTGCTGTGCCTGCTGATCCTCGCGCTGGCCGGTTCCGTGGTGGCGTGGCGCGGGGTGTCCCATGACCCGGAACCGGTCGCGAGCGATCAACTCGATGCTCGCCGCGACCTGAGTGCCGCCGAGCAAGGCATTTATGCCGACCTGCGCGTGACCCTGGACGAAATCCGCTTGCTGCGTGAAGAGCAGAAAACCCTGCCGACGCCACAAAACCTCGCGGATGAAGGTTTTGCGCCGTTTGCGCAGGACGCGAGTTCCGTCAGCCGTGGCGGTCATGCCTGGCAAATGCAGGCAGACACCGCCTACTTCGGCCACAGCCAGACGCCTGCCGTTGCCGGTTCGTTTCTGATGCGCATCGACAGCGACGACAAGGCTGCGCCGGATATCTGGCTCAACCGTGACGCCGCTCTCACGGCGCCGCAGGATCTGACCGACGCTGCGCTGTCTGCCGCTGGCTGGAAACAGATCGTCACGCAATACGATGCCGGGGTTACCCGCGAACATCGCCATTGATTCCTCGCCCTCAACCGAGAGAAGACCGTTTGCCCATGTCCATTTCATTGCCTCGTCGTCCTTTATTACGTCTGTTTCTGCTTGGCCTTTGCGCCTGTCTGCTGAGCCCGTTGGCCAGCGCCGATGAGGCCAAGCGCCTGCGCATCGGCATTACCCTGCATCCTTATTACAGCTATGTGGCGAACATCGTCGGCGACAAGGCCGAAGTCGTCCCGTTGATCCCGGCCGGTTTCAACCCGCACGCCTACGAGCCGCGCGCCGAAGACATCAAGCGCATCAGCGGCCTCGATGTGATCGTGCTTAATGGCGTGGGCCATGATGACTTCGCCGACCGCATGATCGCCGCCAGCGAAACACCGAAGATCAAAACCATCGAGGCCAACGAAAACGTGCCGCTGCTGGCCGCCACAGGAGTCGCCGCACGGGGTGCCGGCAAAGTGGTCAACCCGCACACCTTCCTGTCGATCAGCGCCTCCATCGCGCAGGTCAACAACATCGCCCGGGAGTTGGGCAAAATTGATCCGGACAATGCCAAGACCTACACCCAGAACGCTCGCGCCTACGGCAAACGCCTGCGGCAGATGCGTGCCGATGCGTTGGCCAAACTGACCCAGGCGCCGAACGCCGAACTGCGTGTCGCCACCGTCCACGCGGCTTACGACTATCTGCTGCGCGAATTCGGCCTGGAAGTGACGGCCGTGGTCGAACCTGCACACGGGATCGAACCGAGCCCCAGCCAGTTGAAGAAAACCATCGACCAACTGCGCGAACTGGACGTGAAGGTGATTTTCTCGGAAATGGATTTCCCGTCCACGTACGTCGAAACCATTCAGCGTGAGTCGGGTGTGAAGCTGTACCCGCTGTCGCACATTTCCTACGGCGAATACACCGCCGACAAGTACGAAAAGGAAATGACCGGCAACCTCAACACCGTGGTTCGGGCGATTCAGGAGTCGGGGGCATGACTGTAAAAGAAACCCTTTCTGACACCTCCAAATCCCCTGTGGGAGCGAGCCTGCTCGCGAAGGCGCCCGATAAACCAACATCTTTATCGAATGACGCACCGCTATCGCGAGCAGGCTCACTCCTACAGGGTTTCGGGCCGACGCTGGATTTTGCGGGGGTTTGCCTGACGCTGGGCCACACCACGATTCTCGACAACGTCACCTTTCAGGTTCAGCCCGGCAGCGTCCATGCACTGGTCGGCCCCAACGGTGGCGGCAAGAGTTCGCTGATCAAGACCCTGCTCGGGCAGATGCCGCACCAAGGCCAGCTCAGCCTGCAATGGCCCCGCGAGCCCGGCACCATCGGCTACGTGCCGCAGGCGCTGGAGTTTGATCGCGGCTTGCCGATGACCGTCGACGATTTCATGGCTGCGATGTGCCAGCGCCGCCCGGCGTTTCTCGGCTTGAGCAAGCACTACGCCGGCGCCATCGGCGAGGCACTGGAACGGGTCGGCATGCAGGACAAACGCAAACGGCGCATGGGCGCGTTGTCCGGTGGTGAACGTCAGCGGGTATTGCTCGCGCAAGGCCTGATCCCTGCCCCGCAACTGCTGGTGCTGGATGAGCCGATGTCGGCCCTCGATGAGGCCGGGATCCAGGTGTTCGAGCGCCTGCTCGGCGACTGGCGCGCGGCGGGCATTACCGTGCTGTGGATCGAGCATGATCTGGAAGCAGTCGGGCGTCTGGCCAATCGCGTCACCGGCCTCAACCGTCGCGTGCTGTTCGATGCCACGCCACAACAGGCGCTGACCCCGGAACGTCTGCTGAGCCTGTTTTCAACCCATCCACGGAGCGCTGTCTGATGAGTTATGAAGCCTTTCGCTTGATGGTTCAGGGCTGGGCGTCCTCCGGTTACCTGCCGGAAGCGCTGGCCTATGGTTTTGTGGTCAACGCGCTGCTCGCCGGCCTGTTGATCGGCCCGGTACTGGGCGGGCTCGGCACGCTGGTGGTGGTGAAACGCTTTGCGTTTTTCTCCGAAGCGGTCGGCCACGCCGCCTTGACCGGGGTGGCCATCGGCATTCTGCTCGGCGAACCTTACACCGGACCGTATGGCAGCCTGTTCGGCTACTGCCTGCTGTTCGGCATTCTGCTCAATTACCTGCGCAACCGCACCGGCCTGGCGCCGGACACTCTGATCGGCGTGTTCCTGTCGGTATCGCTGGCGCTGGGCGCGAGTCTGCTACTGATTCTGGCGGGCAAGATCAACGTGCACATTCTGGAAAACGTGCTGTTCGGTTCAGTCCTGACCGTCAATGGCAATGATCTGGCAGTACTGGCCATCGTCGGTTCACTGGTCATGGCTTTGGCGCTGCCGCTGTACAACCGCATCATGCTGGCCAGTTTCAACCCTCAGTTGGCCGCCGTGCGCGGCGTGGCGGTGAAGACCCTGGATTACCTGTTCGTGATTCTGGTCACGCTGATCACTGTGGCGGCGGTAAAAGTCATCGGCGCGATTCTGGTCGGCGCGTTGCTGGTGATTCCGGCAGCGGCGGCGCGCTTGCTCAGTCAGTCGCTCAAGGGCTTTTTCTGGTGTTCGGTGCTGATCGCCACCGTCAGCACGCTGTGCGGAATTCTCGCCCCCATCGTATTCGATCTGCCGATCCCGTCCGGCGCCGCGATCATTCTGGTCGCCGGCATTGCTTTCGCCCTCGCCGCCATCGCGCGCGGGGTTGTCCCGAGTCTGAAAGGGAATCTTGGATAAATGACGTTTTCATTGCGCAACCTGACCCTGGCCATGGCCCTGTGCGGCGTGGTCTGCACTCCGCTGATGGCCGCTGAAAGCAGCAAGCCCTTGCGGGTGCTGGCCTCGCTACCGATCACCTACGGCTTGGGCGAAGTGCTGCTCAAGGGTACTGACATCAGCCTCGAACGCGCCGCACCGGCAAATTTGCCGGGCAGCCGTCAGACCGCCTATTTCACCGGTCGCGGCGCCCCGGCGCTGAGCAAACTGGCGACCGGGGCTGACGCGGTGATCGGCGTGCGTTCGCTGTGGGTCGATGATCCGCTGTATCCGATCGCCCGACGCAGCAATATCCGTATCGTCGAGGTCGATGCCGCACGCCCGGTTGATGGCGCCCTGCCCGGCATCGCCGTGCAACCGGGCTCGAAGGTCGATGGCTTGAACAGTCAGCCGTGGCTGGCGAGCAACAATATGGGACGCATGGCCGACGTGATGGCGGCGGATCTGGTGCGTCTGGCACCGGCTGCCAAACCGAAGATCGAAGCGAATCTGGCGGCGTTGAAACAGCGCCTGCTCAAACTCAGTGCCGACAGTGAGGCGCGTCTGGCCAGTGCCGATAACCTGAGTGTGATGAGTCTGAGCGATCACTTCGGTTATCTGATCGGCAGCCTGAACCTGGAGCTGATCGGACAGGATCCACGTCCTGATAGCGAGTGGACGCCGCAGGATCTGAAGCAATTGACGGCGACGCTCAAGGACAATGATGTGGCGGTGGTGTTGCATCACCGGCAGCCTTCGGACGCGGTGAAAGCGGCGATTGCCGAGTCGGGTAGTCGTCTGCTGGTGCTGAGTACCGATGCGGCGGATCCGGTGGCTGAGCTTGAGGGGAATGTGGATCTGCTGCTCAAGGGATTGAGCGGCGCGTAATCGCACTGGAGACCGAGTCATCGTTCATCGCTGGCAAGCCAGCTCCCACAAGGGTTTGTTGTGTTCCACAAATGGTGTACACACCGCAAATCACAGTGGGAGCAGGCTTGCCAGCGATGGGGGGCTAAAAGGCACCACAAGTTCCAGCCATGAAAAAACCCGCTGACTGTCACCAGTCCAGCGGGTTTCTTTTTGGCCGGCAGCTTATTGAGCGGCAGCCTGTGCTTCCATTTTCTGGCGCAGGCTCAGTGGGCGCATGTCGGTCCAGACTTCTTCGATATAGGCCAGGCACTCCTTCTTCAGGCCGCTTTTGCCCACGGTGCGCCAACCTTCAGGCACGGCTTTGTAGTCCGGCCAGATCGAGTACTGCTCTTCGTGGTTGACCACGACCTGAAAGAGGATGTCCTCGCGGTCGAAAACTGACGTCATGCTGGTTCTCCATCGTTGTAAGGGTGGGCTGCACATCGGATGCAGCCGGGTATGTAGAAAGAACGTTCGGCGCGGCGAAAAATTTACACAGCGGCGGTGGCGGCAGCCAACGCACGACCGAAAATCTCGGCGACGCGGTCGATTTCCGCTGCGGTGATCACCAGCGGTGGCAGGAATCGCACCACAGCACCATGACGACCGCCCAGCTCCAGAATCAGACCGCGCTTGAGACATTCGCGCTGCACCAGTGGCGCCAGACGCGCAAACGCGGGGGGATGGCCGAGCGCATCCGGCGTGCCCGTTGGATCGACCAGCTCAACGCCGAGCATCAAACCACGGCCTCGAATATCACCGAGTTGCGGAAAATCGCGCTGCAGGATGTGCAGGTGTTCGCTCAGGCGCTCGCCCATGGCAGCGGCGTGCTCGCAAACCTTGTGCTCCACCAGATAACGCATCACGGCGGAACCGGCGGCCATCGCCATCTGGTTGCCACGGAACGTGCCGGCGTGGGCACCCGGTTGCCAGGTGTCGAGCCAGTCGCGATAAACCACCACCGCCAGCGGCAGACTGCCGCCAATGGCTTTGGACAGCACCACCACGTCCGGCGTAATACCGGCGTGCTCAAAGGCGAACATTTTGCCGGTGCGGGCAAACCCACTCTGGATCTCATCGACGATCAAGGCTACGCCAGCTTTCTCGGTGATGCGGCGCAAGCCGCGCAGCCATTCGATGTCGGCTGGAATCACACCGCCCTCGCCCTGCACCGCCTCGACGATCACCGCCGCCGGCAATTGCACGCCGGCTTCGGGATCGTTGAGCAGGTTGTCCAGATAGCTCAGGTTAGCTTTCACACCCGCATCGCCACCGAGCCCGAACGGGCAACGGTAGTCATACGGGAACGGCATGAATTGCACGCCGCTGCTGAGCAAGGCGCCCAGCGGTTTTTTCGGTCCCAGGCTGCCCATCAGGCTCAACGCCCCCTGGCTCATGCCGTGATAACCGCCGGAGAACGACAGCACGGTACTGCGCCCGGTAGCGGTACGCACCAGTTTCAGCGCGGCTTCGACGGCATCGGTGCCGGTCGGACCACAGAACTGGATTTTCGCCTGCGCCGCCAGTGCCGGCGGCAGCAGGCCGAACAGATCCTGGACAAACTGATCCTTGACCGGCGTGGTCAGGTCCAGCGTGTGCAGCGGCAGTTCATCGGCCAGCACCTGCTGGATCGCCTCGATCACCACCGGGTGGTTATGCCCCAGTGCCAGCGTGCCAGCCCCGGCCAGGCAATCGATGAAGGTCCGGCCCTCAACGTCCTCGACGTACAGACCCTTGGCGCGTTTGAGTGCCAGCGGGATGCGGCGCGGATAGCTGCGGGCATTGGATTCCTGCCGGGCCTGACGGGCCAGCAGTGGCGATTCGTTGAACTGGTACAACGTTTCTGCTGGCGCCGAGCTGACCCGGGCCGATGACTCTTCGATAAGGCTGGTGGCGACTGACATCTCTCGACCCCTCAATTCGCTATGGATTGTGACCAAAACAGCACACCGGACAGGTGCGCATTCCGGTTGCGGGGCGCACTTGCAGGTTTTCCTGTTCTGGAAACGCTTAAGCGAGGCGAGGATTTAGCCCCTTGAGCGACTGATCATCCGGACATTGCCAGTGGCGTGGACATGGGCAGGATCTGCAAGCCTTTATGGACGAGGCGTGGGGCAGATTCGCGGTAGCCGAGATGGCGATAAAACGCTTCCCCGGTGCGCGTGCTGTTCAGGTGCGCATGGAACACACCACGCCCTCGCAGCCAGCCTTGCAGATCGCTCATCAGCGCTCGCCCTGCGCCCCGGCGAAAGAATTCCGGTTGAACGTGGCAGAGCACAATGTCACCACTGGCCTGAGCCATGCCGACACCGACCGGTTTGTCCGCCAGCAAGGCGATACTCAGGTAGAAGCGCGGATCGGCCAGCCGGGCACTGATGTAATCGGCGGACTGCTGACCGATCCAGTCGCTGACAAGTTGGGGGTCATTGCGATGATCGAGCGCGCAACCGAAGCGGATCGAGCGTTCGATGATACGGCTGATGATTCCGACGTCGGCCAGAACGGCCGGACGAATACAGATGGGTGCTTCCATGGCGCTGTCCCCTCAATCCATTGAGTCAAAGCTGCGCTGACCTTAGCGTCACCGCCAGCGAATAACCAATGGAGAGAAGTTACATTTGATGTGCGCCCCCCTGTAGGAGTGAGCCTGCTCGCGATAGCGTCCGTTCATTCCCCACTCATGGGACTGAACGATTGCTATCGCGAGCAGGCTCACTCCTACAAGGGATAGTGGCGAATTCAGACGGCTTGCAACGGCATGGTCAGCTCGACGCGCAAGCCATCCGGGCGGCTGTCGAAATGCAGGGCACAGTCGCAACGCTGGACGATCGCCTGGACAATCGCTAGGCCGAGGCCACAGCCGGTGCTCTGGCCGTTGCGCCAGAAGCGCTGAGTCAGATGCTGCAGATCATCCTGCGCAATGCCCGGGCCATGGTCACGCACGACGAAACGTACGCGGTTGCCAATGGTTTCCAGACGTAACTCCACCGCACAGTCCTCAGGGGTATGGCGCAAAGCGTTATCAAGCAGATTGCGCAACGCAGCAATCGACAGCACCGCAGGCATGTGCAACGGCGCTGTGGAAAGCTCGGGCGGCAGGTGCAACTTGATCCGCAGACGCTCACCGCCCGTGGCATCGGCAATCGCCAGCCTGGCCACTTGCTCGGCGCTGCATTGCGAGCCATCGTCGAACGACAGGCTGCCCTCCACCCGCGCCAGCAACAGCAATTGTTCAAGCGTGCGATGCAGCCGGTCGGCGCCTTCCTCGGCCCGCGCCAGCGACTGATCGCGGGCACTGCCGTCGGTCATCCGCGCCACTTGCAGGTGCGTCTTGATCGCTGTCAGCGGGCTGCGCAATTCGTGGGCGGCATCACCGGTCAATCGACGTTCACGTTCAAGGGTCTTGCCGATGCGCTGGAACAGTTGATTCTGGGTGTCGAGCAACGGCTTCAATTCGCTGGGAAACGACTGCAATTGCAACGGCTCAAGCGAGTCGGCATTGCGCCGCATCAAGGCTTCGCGCAGGCGGTTGAGCGGTGCCAGCCCCTGGCCGATGCCCAGCCACAGCAGGCACAGACAGCCGAGCAGCGCCACACCGACAGGCACCGAAGCCGCCAGCAGGATCGACATGTTCAGGGCTTCGCGCTCGATTTGCCGATCCGCCGTGGTGATCCGCACATCGCCGCGAGCCAGGGTGAAGCTGCGCCATGGCGCACCATCGATCATCTGGTCGTGAAAGCCCATTTTTTCGGCCTCCAGCGCTTGTTCGGGATGGTTGTGACTGCGAGCAAGAATTTCCCCGCGCAGCGAACTGACCTGACACGCCATGCCACCGGGAATGTTCAGTTGCTCGGCACTGAAATGGGTGCCCTCGCCCTTGCTCGGCAGCGCCGGCAGTTGCTCCAGCAGCCCGGCGACCATGCGCGCCGACGCCACCAGACGCTGGTCGAGGGAGAACATCATCTGGTTGCGCAGATCGCTGAGCATCCAGGCTGCCGCCAGAGCCCAGATCAGCGCGAACGCAGCGCCGAGGGTCAGGCTCAGGCGCAGTCGCAGGCTCATCACTTGCCTTGATCTCCACCATCGGCCGGGCCCAAGCGATAGCCCAGACCGCGTACGGTTTCGACGATGCCTTTGCCGAGTTTGCTGCGCAGGTGATGGATATGCACATTCAACGCGTTGCTTTCCAGCTCATCGTTGAAACCGTAGACGCTGTCCTTCAACTGCTCGGTCGACAGCACCCGGCCGCGATTGTGCAACAAGGCCTGCAACAGTGATTGCTCACGTCGCGACAAATCCACCGGTTGTCCGGCCAAGGTGGTTTCGCGGCTGCTCGGATCGTAGGTCAGCGCGCCGTGTTCGATCAGGTTGACACTGCGCCCGGCCACTCGCCGCAATAAGGTTTGCAGACGCGCGAACAGCTCGCGCAGATCGAACGGTTTAAGCAGGTAATCATCCGCGCCGGCCTGCAAGCCATCGACCCGGTCGGTGACCGAATCGCGCGCGGTCAGAATCAGCACCGGAATTTCCAGACCGTGCTGGCGCAGCTGCTGCAACAGTTTGAGACCATCTTCGTCGGGCAGGCCGAGATCAAGCACCATGACATCAAACTCGGCAACCTTGAGCATCGCCCGCGCCTTGGACGCGGTGTTGACGTGTTCGACGGTCAGCCCCTGAGCCGTGAGACCGGCAACGATGCCGCTGGCGATCAGCTCGTCGTCTTCGCAAACCAGTACGTGCATGGGTGCTCCGTGAATAAAAAGGCGAGTGAAGCAGGCGAGGATTAAGCGGCAATTATGGCCGTCACCGAGGTTCCCGGGAAGGCGGGATAAAAACCGCTGCATAAAACCTGGCGCGAAAAGCCACAGTCACCGGGCGTTCAATCCTCTCTCACTAATAAAGAAACACTTTTCGCCTATATATAAACAGCCCAATCAATTAATTTAAAACAGACAACTTAAACAGCCACAAAATTTATTTGTATAACATATCCAAACTATAACGAATCATCTCTATTGACTGGCTCCCCGGCACGCAAATAAATCGATAACAACCATTGACTCGAAATTATGCGCAACTTAATCACTTCATGAAAGAGCTAGCGCAGAGCAACTCAAAGCAACACATTCACCCTATTTAAATTAAAGGATCAAGATATGCCCGCATTAAAAAATTTTGTCGCCGTGGATTGGCGTTCCGGAAAAGACCGGATCTATTTTTTTTTCAGAGACACCAACACTTACTCTCGATTCAATATCGGCGACAATGAAGTTCCCTCAGGTTATCCGAGACCGGTCGCCGGAGGCTGGGATACCCTCACTGATATGACGACCTTGCGTTTCGGCTTTACTACGACCGGAATCCCCAGGCAAGACCTGTTCTTCGACGATCGTGACATCCTCTGGTTGTTTTCTTATCAGGATGGAATTCCGACAGTGAACTGGTACAACCAGGACACCGACAAGAACATGGGTTTCCAACGCGTTGAAGAATCAATGTGGTATCGCCTGCTACCTTATTTCGATCGCATCATCGGAGGTTTCTGGTGGGGGTCCAACCCTAAAAGCGAACTTTTCCGATTCATCCTGAATGATGGCCATTGTCTCGTACTGAACGTGACGAACGGCAGAGTCAGACGCGACACTATCAACCACCGTAACTGGCCCGGATTATCGCGCTATAAAGATCGAATTATCGCAGTGGTACAAAATGATGTGCCAGACCCCACAAGGATCTATTTCTTCCTTACCAACAATGAGTACGTGACCTATTCAGGTACAAGTGTACATGGCCCCTACGAGGTTGATGAAAGGCGCTGGCCAGGCTTGTTGCGCGACTGATTGGCCAATCATGGAGGGGCTTGTAGGATAGGGTTAATTATCGGTTAATCGCCGCCACCCATTCTGCATCTCACTTGCACAGGGACAAGGCTCCTCCATGCGTCATTTTTTTCTTTTGTTTGCTCTGCTGATCTCGGGCCTGGCCCAGGCGGGAAGTAATCCTTTCGAAACGAAACCGGAATTCTTGCCGGTCGATAAGGCGTTCGTCCTCACCTCTGAACGTCTGGAGTCCGGTGAGAATCAGCTGTTCTGGCAGATTGCCGACGGCTATTACCTGTATCAGAAACGCCTGAAATTCGATGGACTGGCCGCTGAGCAGCAGCCAGCCTTGCCCGAAGGCGAATCCCACAGCGACGAGTTTTTCGGCGAACAACCGGTTTATCGCCAAGGCCTGGAAGTGAAAATCCCGGCGGCGGCCACCGGTCAGATCAAAGTCAGTTATCAAGGCTGCGCCGATGCTGGCCTGTGTTATCCGCCGCAAACCCGGGTGATTGACCTGGGCGGTAAAGCGACCCCGGCTGCCGGCGCCGAAGCACCGGATCAAGCGCTGGCCAGCAGCCTGCAGCAACGGGCGCTGGGCTGGAGCCTGCTGGTGTTTTTCGGCCTCGGCCTGCTGTTGGCCTTCACCCCCTGCACGTTGCCGATGCTGCCGATTCTGGCCGGAATGATTGTGGGGAGTGGCGCGACGCCTCGTCGAGGTTTCGCCTTGGCTGGCAGTTATGTGATCTGTATGGCGCTGGTCTATGCGGCGATGGGCGTGATTGCCGCGCTGCTTGGAGCCAATCTTCAGGCGTGGTTGCAAAATCCGTGGCTGCTGGGTGCCTTCGCGGCCGTGTTCGTGGTGCTGGCGTTGCCGATGTTCGGCTTCTTTGAATTGCAATTGCCGGTGGCGCTGCGAGATCGGCTGGAACATGCCTCGCGCAGTCGCAGCGGCGGCAGCCTGATTGGCGCCGGCGTACTCGGCGCGCTGTCGGGCCTGTTGGTCGGCCCGTGCATGACCGCGCCACTGGCCGGCGCGTTGCTGTACATCGCACAGAGTGGCAACGCCCTGCACGGCGGGTTGATTCTGTTCTCGCTGGGGATCGGCATCGGTGTGCCGTTGTTGTTGCTGGTGACCGTCGGTAATCGCTTCCTGCCAAAACCCGGCGAGTGGATGAACCTGCTCAAAGGCGTGTTCGGTTTCCTCTTCCTCGCCACGGCCTTGCTGATGCTGCGCCCGGTGCTCGATCCATCGTTGTGGCTCGGTCTGTGCGGCGCCCTGCTGTTGATCGCGGCTTATTGCGCCTGGAAACAGTCGGAAGGCTTTGGCCGTGTCGCACAGTTGTTCGGTGCTACGGGATTGCTGCTCGGGTTATGGGGCAGTTTGTTGGTGATCGGTGCGGCGGGCGGCAGCGACGATCCGTATCAGCCGTTGCAGGTTTACAGCGGCGGCCGTGTTGCCAGCGCTGCACCCAGTGGTCATGACGCGTTCATCACGATCAACGACCCCGCAGCGCTGCAACGCGAACTCGATACCGCCAAGGCACAGGGCCAATGGGTCCTGCTCGATTACTACGCCGACTGGTGCGTGTCGTGCAAAGTCATGGAGAAGCAGGTGTTCGGCAAGGACCAGGTGATGCAGGCGTTGAGCGACGTACGCCTGCTACGCCTGGATGTCACCGCCGACAATGCCGCCAGCCGTGAACTGCTCGGCCGTTACAAAGTGCCGGGGCCGCCGAGCTTTGTCTGGATCGGCGCCAACGGCGAGGAACGACGCAGCCAGCGCATTACCGGTGAAGTCGATGCCGAGACGTTTCTGCAACGCTGGACCACCACCCGAGACGCCAACTGATGCTGACATTCACCCTCGGCACCTTTGCCATCGCGCTTAACCACCTGCTGCTGATCAGTGCATTGGCACTGGCGACCTTCGTCGGCTGGCGGGTGGCCAAACGCGGTGGCGATAATCCCGAGTCGGCGCTGTTCAGCCTGTTTCTGCTGGGCATGCTCGCCGCCCGCGTTGCGTTTGTCGCTCTGTACTGGAGCCACTATCGCAATGATCCATGGCAAATCGTTGACCTGCGCGATGGCGGTTTTCTCGCCTGGCCGGGGGTGATTGTCTTGCTGCTCGCCGCCCTGTATCGCGGCTGGCGTCGTCCGGGTTTGCGTCGGCCGTTGGGGTTTGGCGTGGCCAGTGGTGTGGTGTTCTGGTTGCTGGCGACGCTGTCGCTGAACATCTACGAACAAGGCACTCGGCTGCCGAACATCGACCTGCGCAACGCTGCCGGGGAGACGATCAAGCTCAGCGACTATCAGGGCGGCCCGCTGGTGATCAACCTTTGGGCGACCTGGTGCCCACCGTGCCGGCGTGAAATGCCGGTACTGGAAAATGCCCAGCAGCAACGCCCGGACCTGACCTTCCTGTTCGTCAACCAGGCCGAAAGCATGCAGAGCGTGGCGACTTTTCTCGAAACCCAAGGCCTGAGCCTGAACAACGTGTTGTTTGATCGCGGCGGTCGACTGGGCCAGGCCGTGGGTTCCATGGCATTGCCGACTACCCTGTTCTATAACCCTGATGGTCGCCTGTTGGCCAGCCACCTGGGCGAGTTGTCCAACGCGAGCCTGGCCCGCGCCCTGGAAAACTTCGACGTCCCGAATCCTGATTCGACTGCCGTACCGGCCACCTCTGCAAGGAAACTGCCATGCCCCGCCTCCGCCACCTGCTGACGCTGACCCTGGGCACTGCCCTGCTGCAACTGCCGTCGGTTCAGGCCGCCGAAGAACTGCCCGCTGCGATCAAGCAGATCGAAGCCAAGGGCGCAAAAATTGTCGGCCAGTTCGACGCACCGGATGGTTTGCGCGGTTATGCCGCGCAATACCAGAACCGTGGCATGGCGCTGTACCTGACCCCGGACGGTAAACACGTGCTGCTGGGCAATTTGTACGACGCCGACGGCAAAGACTTGAGCAGCGAGCCGTTGCAGAAACTGGTCTACGCACCGCTGGCCAAGGAAGTCTGGGCCAAGTTCGAGGCGAGCAACTGGATTCAGGACGGCAATAAGGATGCGCCACGCACCGTGTATCTGTTCAGCGATCCGAACTGTCCGTACTGCAACATGTTCTGGGAACAGGCCCGACCTTGGGTCAAGGCCGGCAAGGTACAGTTGCGGCACATCATGGTTGGCATCATCCGCGAGGACAGCCCGGGCAAATCCGCCGCACTGCTGGCGGCCAAGGATCCGAGCAAAGCCCTGGAAGATCACGAAAAGGCCGGCAAGGGCAGTTCGCTCAAAGCCTTGAAGGACATTCCAGCAGCGGTGCAGAGCAAACTGGCGGTAAACATGCAGTTGATGGAAGACCTGGAATTGCAGGCGACGCCGGCGATTTTCTACATGGATGACAAGGGTGAACTGCAACAACAGCAAGGCGCGCCTTCGCCGGACAAGTTGGTGAAGATTCTCGGGCCTAAGTAAAGATCACGGGCTCCTGCATCGGGTGCGGGAGCCATTACCACTCGCATCGGCCGACGATGTCATCCAGATTGTCTGCCGTCCCCTGTTCCTTCAAGAATGACGTGACCTCGGCGACCCACTGCTGATCTGACGCAATACCAGCCCAAGCGTGGGTGCCCGCGCGATGGTAGGGGCGATCGTCAAACGTGTTGATCAGTGCCTGATTCAATGTTCGTACATCAAAGTCCGGATTTTTCGCGTTCTGCATCATCAGTGAGCTGAACACCCGCTGTTGCGTCTCTTCGCACAATTTGACCTGCCGAGCGTCAGTGGAGCTCACGACAATAAAAGTGGGTTGGACACCCTCATCGAGCGCTGCCTGCAACCGATAGTGCCCATCGATAATCACGTATGAGCACAACCCTCCCACGTACCACAGCAATACCGGCGGCAAACTGCCCTCTCTGGCTTTCTTACGCCACCACTTGAGACGACCTGCCAGCGGGTCCACCGCATGCACGCCGATAATATGGCCCAGATCCCAATCGAGCCAATGCACGGTTTGCGCTTGCACGTTATCGAGAATGCCCTCACCACGTGCGTACCAGTTCGGCAAATGACTGGATGCATCAGGTAGTGTGGAGAAATACCAGCCACTTGAGCCATCGCCGGATTTACTGCGCCCGGCATGGGGCAACATTGGTCGCGCCACCCAATGGCCGGGGTAGAGAAAATCGGCCTGATTCTCCATCAGCTCGTTAATGAAGTAGCGACACCAGCCGCGTATGCGCTGGTCGGGAGGTAACTCAAAGTGTTCCTGAACGTCAGCCGAGCCAATAGCGGGGACGGATGGCGAATCCGCTTGAATGGGCTGAGGGTTGCGCACCAACCACGCGCCGTAATACGAAGTGGCGATAGTGCCCCAGAACAACGGGACGTCATTGAGCATCAACTTCATTCGAGCATTGTTGCCACTGAGCAAATGCAGTGGCGGTTTGCTCGACTTCGAGCGTTTGACCTCAACGCTCAGCCCGACCCAGTTTTCCTCAAGATCCTTGAGATCCCGCCAGTAAAATTGCTTCACAGCAGATCCTTTACGAACATCATTGCGGGCAAAGCCCCACAAGTTTTCATCGTCGTTCACAAGTCCGCTGTAGGAGCTGTCGAGTGAAACGAGGCTGCGATTTTTTGATTTTTAATCGTAAAAAGCAAGATCAAGAGATCGCAGCGTGCCGCAGTGCCTGAAGAGTTTATTGATTGCGGTCCGCCAAAAACTTCAGCAATACCTCATTCACAAACTGCGGATTCTCCAGATTGGAGATATGCCCCGCCTCCGGCACCAATGCCCACGGACAGCCAATCAACTCCGCCATTTCCTGTGTCTCCGACGGTGGTCGTGGTTTGTCCTGATCCCCGCACAGCACCAGCGTGGTGGCCGCATTCAGCTCGCCCAGACGCGACAACAGATCATCACGGCCAAACGTGATGCGCCCCATCGGCACGATGCTTTGACGCAGTCGATCGGCGGAATAACCCGCCAGTTTTGCGCGGAAGTCCTGATACAGCGCCGACTGTGGATCAATGCCCGGGCGGAAGAAAATCGGCACAACAATGTCGAGCAACTGCTCGCTGATCTCACCGCTTTCTTCGATTTGCTTGAACAGCGAGAAGTAATACTGACGCGTGGGTTCGGGCTCTACGCCGACATAGGTGTCCATCAACACCAGACCGTTGACCCGCTGTGGAGCCGAGAGTGCCAGACGCACGCCCCACATGCCGCCGACCGACAGGCCGACCAGAGTGACCTGGTCGATCTCCAGATGATCGAGCAACGCCTCGGCCTGCCGGGCGATGTCATTCAGCGATGTCGTGCCATCCGGCAAGCGTGCGGACTCGCCATGACCCCAGAGATCCAGCGCAATCACCCGGTAGTGCGGTGACAACGCGGCGATTTGCGGCGCCCACATGGCCTGATCCCACAGATAACTACCGGCCAGCAGCACGGCCGGGCCGGTGCCTTGATCAATGTAATGAAGCGCTTGTCCGTCCACCGTGAAGAAAGGCATCGACCACCCCCGCGACAAAAAAGAGAACCGGCAGACTGAGCTGCCGGTTCTGGATCGTCAACCTTGGAAATGTACGTGAATGTACCGGTTGAATTGTGTTGAGCGCACTGACGCCATCGCTGGCAAGCCAGCTCCCACAGGTTCAGCGGTAAACAAAAAATTTGTGCACACACTCAATCCCTGTGAGAGCTGGCTTGCCAGCGATGAGGCCGGAAAAGACGCTAGAGATTACAAGCCCTCCAGCTCCGCCATCAGGTCATTCAAGCGATCCACCTCCCACAGGTTCAGCGGTAAACAAAAAATTTGTGCACACACTCAATCCCTGTGGGAGCTGGCTTGCCAGCGATGCGGCCGGAAAAGACCCTGGAGATTACAAGCCCTCCAGCTCCGCCATCAGGTCATTCAAGCGATCTACCTTCTCCTCGGTGATATCACTGGCCGCCAGTCCATTGATGTACTCGGCCAGTTCTTCCACCGTGCTGCACTCGAACATCGCTCGCAGCGGCACGTCGCGTTGCAGGGTTTTCTGCACCCGCGAGGCAATCTGCGTGGCCAGCAGCGAATGCCCGCCCAGTTCGAAGAAGTTGTCGCGCACACCGACTTTCTCGACCTTCAGCACCTCGGCCCAGATACCTGCCAGGGTCTGCTCCAGATCGTTGCGCGGAGCCAGGTAATCCTGGCTCTGCAACTGACCGATCTCCAGCACCGGCAAGGCCTTGCGGTCCAGTTTGCCGTTGGCGTTATGCGGCAACTGATCCAGCCACAGCCAGTGCAGCGGCACCATGTATTCCGGCAATTCGCTGCGCAGGCGCTGCTTGATCCGTTCCAGCCGTTCACCTGGATTCAATGCCGAATCAGCGGCGACCAGATACCCCACCAGGTGCTTGCCGTTGGCGCCCTCCTGAACACCGACCGCGGCATCACGGACTTCCGCTTGCTCGTGCAGGCGCGCCTCGATTTCACCCAGTTCAATCCGGTAACCGCGAATCTTCACCTGATGGTCGACCCGACCGACGTATTCCAGCACGCCATCGCTACGGCGACGTGCGAGGTCACCGGTGCGATAGAGACGCTCGCCCGGCGCACCGAACGGGTTCGGCACAAACACCGGCGCCGTGCGCAACGGATCGCTGACATAACCGCGACCGACACCGGTACCGGCCACACACAACTCACCCACCGATCCCAACGGCACCAGTTCCAGCGCGCCATCGAGCAAGTACAACAAGTTATTGTCGGTCGGCGTACCAATCGGCAGATAGCTGCCGCGCGTCGAGGCCATGTCGACGCGGTAAAACGCTACGTCATCCGAACATTCCGCCGGGCCGTAAGCGTTGACCAGACCGATGTCCGGGTAACGCAGCAACCATTGGTGCGCCAGTTCCGGCGGCATCGCTTCACCGGTTGGCAACATCCAGCGCAGACCGTCGAGGCTCAGGCGATCCGAGGCCAGCATGCCTTGAATCAGCGACGGCACGCTTTCCAGCACGGTGATGCCCTGGGCCTGCACATGCACCAGCAGACCTTGCGGATCGTGGGCGATGGCGTTCGGCACGATGTCGACCCGCGCACCAAACAGCGGCGCGGCGAGGAACTGCCAGACCGAAATGTCGAAGCTTTGCGACGCGGTCTGCGCGATCACATCGGCGTCCGTCAGATTCAGGTACGGCACTTTGCTCAACTGGTTATTGAGCATGCCGCGCTGCTCGACCATCACGCCTTTCGGCAGGCCGGTCGAGCCCGAGGTGTAGATCACATACGCCAGGTTGTCCGGGCCGCTGTGAATACCCGGATTTTCCATCGAGATGGCCTGCGCTTGAACCTCTTCCCACACCAGCAAGCGTGGCCGATTGGCACAGCTGAACTCATCGAGCAACGCCTGCGCCTGGTCACGGCACGCCTCGCTGCACACCAGCACCGGCGTGCGACTCAGCTCGATGATGCGTTGCAGACGCTGACTCGGCAGCCCCGGATCCAGCGGCAAGTAACCGGCACCGGCCTTGAAGCTGCCGATGATCATGCCCAGCAGATCGAGGTTACGCTCGGCCAGCAACGCCACCGGTTGATCCATCTGCACCCCGGCCGCGACCAGTGCATGGCCGAGACGGTTGGCGTTGTGGTTAAGCTCGGCGTAGCTCAAACGCTGATCGAGGCAACTGGCCGCGATGCGTTGCGGATGCGCTGCAACCTGTGCTTCGAACAGCGCAACGTAGCTCTGCTCCAGCGGATAATCATGGGCGCTCTGGTTGCAACCGTGCAGCAGGAAGTCCTGTTCCTCGCTGCCCAGCAACGGCAGGTCAGCCATGTCGCCATGGAAACCATCGACCAGCGCCAGCAGCAGGCGCTTGAACTCGCCGAGCATGCGCTCGATGGTCGATTCGTCGAAATAACGCTGGTCATACGACAGATGCAGACCGAGGTCATCGCCGGGGTAGCACACCGCCGTCAGTGGGAAGTTGGTATGCGTACGGCCCGAATCCGAGGTGGCGTTAAGGCTTTGCGCACGGTCCAGTACCGAGACTTCCACCGGGGCGTTTTCGAACACGAACAGGCTGTCGAACAGCGGCTGGCCCTTGGGCAATTCGCTTTGTTCCTGGATGTTCACCAGCGGCAGGTATTCGTACTCGCGCAGTTGCATGTTGCTGTCGAGCAATCCACTGAGCCACTGCCGCACACTGGCGCGCTGATCGTCTGCCGGGATCTGCACCCGCAGCGCAATGCTGTTGATGAACAGGCCGACGGTGCGTTGCATCTCCGGCATTTCCACCGGACGCCCGGCCACGGTCACGCCGAAGAGCACGTCGCGATCACCGCTCAGGCGTCGCAGCACCAAGGCCCACGCCGCTTGGGCGAAGGTGTTGATGGTCAGTTGATGAGCCTGGGCCAGTTCGCGCAGACGGGCGCCGTCCTCGACATTGAGTCGGGTGTAACGGTCGCCGACGACCATGCCGCCGCTTTCACCGGCGTGTTCACGCAGGAACGGTCGATCACTCGGAATCGGCGTGGTGCGCTCAAAGCCTTGCAGGTTCTGCTGCCACCACTGACGCGCCTCGGCCAGGCTCTGGCGTTGCAGCCAGCCGATGTAATCGCGGTAACGCGGCGGTACGGCCAATTGAGCTTCGCGATCTTCGCCGAGCGCGG
The DNA here is from genome assembly GCF_058786735.1 of Pseudomonas sp. FW305-7. Lineage (NCBI taxonomy): Bacteria > Pseudomonadati > Pseudomonadota > Gammaproteobacteria > Pseudomonadales > Pseudomonadaceae > Pseudomonas > Pseudomonas sp. FW305-7. Next base: position 240,062 of record NZ_JBYSZA010000006.1, on the reverse strand, counting down.
TGTAGATCTCGAAGAAATCGTTCATCAGCAGCGAACGGCACCAGGCATCGATAAGGATGTGGTGGTTGCTCATCATGAACCAGTAGCGCGCCGCGCCGACCTTGATCAGACGCAGGTGGAACGGTGCCTGATTAAGCAGATCGAAACCGGCCTCACGTTCGCTTTTCAGCAATGCTTGCAGTTTCGGTTCCTGCTCGGCTTCGCTGACGTTGCTCCAGTCGAGATACTCGATCGGCGTGCGACCCGGCGTGTGAATCACTTGCAGCATATCTTCGCCAACGTTCCAGCAGAACGAGGCACGCAGTGCTTCATGACGAGCAACCACCGCCTGCCACGCCTGAGCGAAACGCTCGGGGTCGAGTTCGCTGTTGATGCGGTAGCGATCCTGCATGTAGTACAAGCCTGTGCCCGGTTCGAGCAAGGTGTGCAGCAACATGCCTTCCTGCATCGGCGTCAGCGGATAGACGTCCTCGATGTGCGCGGCGGGCACCGGCAAGGCATCGAGTTGCGCCTGAGTCAGTTTCGCCAGCGGGAAGTCCGACGGCGTCAGTCCGCCGGCTGTGTCTTGCAGGCAATGTTCGATCAGGCTCTGCAATTCGCCAAGGTAGGCGTCGGCCAGATCATTGATGGTCTGCGCGTCATAACGCTCGGCGCTGAAGGTCCAGCGCAGCAGCAGCTCACCGCCGTAAACCTGACTGTCGACACTCAATTCGTTTGGCAGTGGCGCTTGCGGATCGTGTGCCGCGCCGACCGGTTCGTCGAGCGGACGGAACAGCGCATCACTGCCGAAGCTCTGGTCGAACTGGCCGAGGTAGTTGAAGGTGATCGGCGCATGCGGCAGCGCAGCCATGCTGTGTCGGCTGAGGTCATCAGCCAGATAACGCAGCACGCCGTAGCCCAGACCTTTGTGCGGCACCGCGCGCAGTTGCTCCTTGATCGCCTTGATCGAAGCGCCCTGCCCGGCGGCTTCTTCGATGTTGTGCGGGGTCAGGCGCAGTGGATAAGCGCTGGTGAACCAGCCGACAGTGCGAGTCAGGTCGATCTCGTCGAACAGGGTTTCGCGGCCGTGACCTTCCAGTTGAATCAGCGCCGACGGCTGGCCGCTCCAGCGGCACAACACGCGGGCCAGCGCCGTCAGCAACAGATCGTTGACCTGGGTGCGATAAGCGCTCGGCGCCTGTTGCAGCAGTTGTCGGGTGCGCTCGGCATCGAGGCGCACGCTGACGGTTTGCGCATGACGATTCTGCTTGCCGCCCTGTGGGTTTTCGCAAGGCAGATCAGCGTTCGGACCGGCCAGTTGCGTCTGCCACCAGCTCAGCTCTTCACGCAGGGATTCGCTGCCGGCGTAAGCCTGCAAACGCGCCGCCCAGTCCTTGAAGGCACTGGTTTTCGCCGGCAGTTTCACCGATTGTTCGGCGTCGAGCTGGCGATACACCGTTTGCAAATCATCGAGCAAGACCCGCCACGACACACCGTCGACCACCAAGTGGTGGATGGCGATGAACAGACGTTGTTGAGCTTCAGGACCATCGACCAGCAAGGCACGCAGCAGCGGGCCGTTTTCCAGATCGAGACTGCGTTGGGCATCGGCAAACAGCGCCTCGCACTTGTCCAACGAGGTCACGCGCACTTGCCACAACACGGGCGCATCGGACAGCGGTTGATGCGTCGCTTGCCATGCTCCGCCGACCTCGCTGAAGCGCAGGCGCAAGGCGTCGTGCTGTTCAATCACGGCCAGCAGCGCTTGCTCCAGACGATGCGGCTCCAGCGCCACGGTCGGCTCCAGCAACAACGCCTGATTCCAGTGCTGGCGCTCAGGGATTTCAGTGTCGAAGAACCAGTGCTGGATCGGCGTCAGACGCGACTCACCCGCAACCAGTCCTTGCTCGGCCGTTACTTGTTCGCTGCGGCTCGCCACTGCGGCCAGAGTCTGCACCGTCTGATGCTGGAACAGATCGCGCGGGCTGAAATGAATGCCCTGCTGCCGCGCCCGGCTGACCACTTGAATCGACAGAATCGAATCGCCACCGAGTTCGAAGAAATTGTCGTTGAGGCCGACCTGCTCGACGTTGAGCACTTCGCACCAGATCTGTGCCAGGGTCTGCTCCAGCTCGTTGCTCGGTGCCACGTAATCCTGACGATTGAGCTCCGGATCCGGCGCCGGCAAGGCGCGGCGGTCGAGTTTGCCGTTGGCGGTCAGCGGCATGCTCGCCAGCAGGATCAGGTGCGTCGGCACCATGTAGTCCGGCAGTTGGCTCTTGAGATGTGACTTCAGCGCTTCGCGCAGTTCGGCTTGTCTGGTTTCGTCTTGTTCGGCGATCTCGGTGACGAGGTAGCCAACCAATTGCTTGCCGCTCGGCGCATCCAGCGCCAACACCACGGCTTCGCGAATTGAATCGTGATCGAGCAGGCGGGTTTCGATTTCGCCCAACTCGATACGGAAACCCCGGATTTTCACCTGATGGTCGATCCGCCCCAGGTATTCCACCAAACCATCGGCACGCTGGCGCACCAGGTCGCCGGTGCGGTACATGCGCCCGCCATCGGTGGCGAACGGGTCAGCGACAAAACGCTCGGCCGTGATGCCCGGACGGTCGTGGTAGGCCTGCGCCAGACCGGCGCCGCCAACGAACAATTCACCGGTCGCACCTTGCGGGACCAGCGCCAGGTCGGCGTCGAGAATGTACGCCACGCGGTCGCCGATCACGCTGCCGATCGGCACGCTGCCGACGCCCTCCTCCAGCACGTCCGGGGCCAGACTGGCCAGCGGCATGACCACGGTTTCGGTCGGGCCGTAGGCGTTGAAGAACAGGCTTGGCTTGAAGGCTGCACGAATCCGATGCAGATGTTCGCCGGTCAGCGCTTCGCCGCCGGTGATGATCATCCGCACTGGCAGGATTTCGTTTTGCGTCGCGAGGAACTGCGCCAACTGGCTGCCGTAGCTCGGGGTGAAGCCGAGCACATTGATTCGATGGTTGCGGATCAAGCCGCAGATTTCTTCCGCGTCCCACTGCCCTTGCGCACGCAGCACAACCTGCGCACCGCTGAGCAAAGGCACCAACAGACGTTCTGTCGCGGCATCGAAGTTGATCGAATAGAAGTGCAGTTCGCAGTCGTCCGGGCGCATGCCGAAACGCTCGATCACGGCTTGGCAGTGCATGGCAATTTCGCCGTGGGAGACCACCACGCCTTTCGGTTTGCCGGTCGAACCCGAGGTGTAAATCAGGTAGGCCTGATGCTGCGGCAGGCTGATAAACGGCAGCTCAGTGGCTGGGTGATCGGCCAGTGTCGCGCTGTCATCCTCCAGGCACCAGCGCGCCACGCTTGCCGGCAAGTCTCCAAGCGCTTTGAACATTGCGCGATCACTGAGCAGCAGACCGATGCGGCTGTCTTCGATCATGTAATGCAGACGGTCGAGCGGGTATTCCGGGTCCAGCGGCACATAGGCGCCACCGGCCTTGAGAATCGCCAACAGGCCGATAACCATTTCCAGCGAACGCTCCAGCGCCAGTCCGACCCGCACTTGCGGGCCGACGCCACGCTGACGCAGAGCCCAGGCCAGACGATTGGCGCGGGCGTCGAGTTCGGCGTAGCTCAGGGTCTGGCCGGAGAACGTCAGGGCTGGCGCATCTTTGCGCATCAGCGCCTGCTCGGCGAACAGGTGATGAATACACTGATCGAGACGATGCTCGCCCGGCTCAACGCCGAGGCTGTCGAGCAGTTGTTGTTGCTCTGGCGCATCGAGCAGCGGCAGTTCGCTGAGGCGCTGCTGCGGATTGACGAGCAGCGCTTCCAGCAGATTGCGCCAATGTCTGGCCATGCGGGCGATGGTCGGTTCGTCGAACAGATCAGTGCTGTACGTCAGGCAGCAGCCGAGGCGATGGTCGAGGTCGGTGACTTCCAGGTTGAGGTCGAACTTGGTCGCCCGCGCATCGTTGGCCAAGTACTCGACAGTCATGCCGGCGAGCATGCGGCTCTGCTGGAACTCCCAGCGCTGCACGTTGCACATAACCTGGAACAACGGGTTGTACGCGGCACTGCGCGGTGGCTGCAAGGCTTCAACCAGATGATCGAACGGCAGATCCTGGTGAGACTGGCCTTCGATAACCGTGTGACGTACCTGCTCGAACAATTCACCAACCGACATCATCCCGTCGAGTTGGCAACGCAACACCTGGGTGTTGAGGAACGCACCGATCAGCCCTTCACTTTCCGGACGAATGCGGTTGGCTACTGGCGCGCCGATGCGCAGATCGGTCTGGCCACTGTAGCGGTAAAGCAAGGTCGCGAGCGCGGCGGTCATGGTCATGAACAGGGTCAGACCGTTTTGCGCGTTGAACGCACGAACGCGGGCGGCGAGATCGTCGCTGAGGTCGAAACGGAACAGTTCGCCCTGATGGCTTTGCACCGGCGGACGCGGACGGTCGCCCGGCAATTCCAGCAGCGGATGTTCGCGACCGAGTTGCGCGGTCCAGTAGTCGAGTTGACGTTGACGCTCGCCGGATTCCAGCCAGTTGCGCTGCCAGACGCTGTAGTCGAGGTACTGCACCGGCAACGGTTCCAGCGGCGAATCGCGGTCGTCGACAAAGGCTTCATAGAGCGCGCTGAGTTCACGGGCGAAGATGTCCATCGCCCAGCCTTCGGTGACGATGTGATGCAGGGTCAGGACAAAGTAATGCTCATGCTCGGCAGTCTTGACCAGACAGGCGCGCAGCAGCGAACCGGTTTCCAGATCGAATGGCAGGTGCGCTTCTGCATCGGCCAGTTGCTGGACGTTTTGCTCACGCTGATCGGCCGGCAGTTTCGAGAAATCCTTCCAGTCCATGCGCACGCCGGTCTCGGCATGCACCTGCTGACGGGCAACGCCGTCGACGCTCGGGAACGTGGTGCGCAGGGTTTCGTGACGCAGGATCAGCGCTTGCAGCGCCGCCTCGAAACGCTCGACATGCAACACGCCACGCAAGCGCGCCATGCCGCCGACGTTGTACGCCGGGCTGTCCGGTTCCATCTGCCAGAGGAACCACATGCGTTGTTGCGAATAAGACAGCGGCACCGGTTTGCTGCGGTCGACTTTTTCAATCGGTGGCTGCTTGTTGGTTTTTCCGCTGGCCTGAATCAGACGGATCTGTTCAGCGAAATCACCGAGTTCGCTGTGCTCGAACAGGGCGCGCAACGGCAGCTCAACGTCGCAAGCCTGGCGGGTGCGCGAGATGATTTGCGTGGCCAGCAGTGAGTGGCCGCCAAGGGCGAAGAAGTCGTCGCGCAGGCCGACTTGCGCCAGGCCCAGCACTTCGCGCCAGATCGCGGCGATCTGCTGCTCAAGTTCGCTAACCGGTTCGACGTGCTCACGTACTTGCCATTGCGGCTCGGGCAAAGCGCGACGGTCGAGTTTGCCGCTGGGGCTGAGCGGCATTTCGTCGAGGCGCATCAGCTGCGCCGGGACCATGTATTCCGGCAGCTCGGCGGCCAGTGCGGTTTTCAGTCGGGCGATTTGCGCGTCATGATCTTCGCTGACATCGGTCGCGGTGAAGTAACCGATCAGTTGTGCGCCAGCGGCGGTTTCGCGCACCAGCACCACGGCTTGGGCAACGCCGTCCTGAGCCAGCAGGCGCGCTTCGATTTCTTCCGGTTCTACGCGAAAGCCACGCAGTTTGACCTGCTGATCGAGACGGCCGAGGTATTCGATCACGCCGTCGGCTGTCCAGCGCGCACGGTCACCGGTGCGGTACAGACGCGCGCCCTGCTCGCCCAGTGGATCGACGACGAAACGTTCGGCGGTCAGCGCAGGGCGACCTAGGTAGCCACGAGCGAGGCCGATACCGCTGATGCACAGTTCCCCCGGCACACCGGCCGGGACAGGATTGAGATCGGCGTCGAGCACCCGGCAGATCACGTTGCCCAGCGGCCGGCCAATTGGCGAGCGTTCGCCATCGGCGTTGGTGCATTGCCAGTGGGTGACGTTGATCGCCGTTTCGGTCGGGCCGTAGCGGTTGTGCAGTTGCGCTGCTGGCAGTTGCGCCAACACGCGGTTGCGCAGTTCGGCAGGCAACGCTTCGCCGCCGGAGAAAACCCGGCGCAGGCTGGTGCATTCGGCACTCAGTGGCTCGTCGATGAACAGCGAGAGCAACGGCGGAACAAAGTGCAGCGTGGTCACGCCATATTCCTCAACCAGTTGAGCAATGCGATGCGGATCACGGTGTTCACCGGGACCGGCAATCAACAGACGCGCGCCAGTGATCAGCGGCCAGAAGCATTCCCATACCGACACGTCGAAACTGATCGGCGCCTTTTGCATGAGCACATCGGTTTCATCGAGGCGGTAAGCGTTCTGCATCCATTGCAAACGCTCGGCCAGTGCCGCGTGGGTGTTGCCGACGCCTTTCGGCTGGCCGGTGGAGCCGGAGGTGTAAATCACGTAGGCGAGGTTGTCGCCGTGCAGGTGCAACCCCGGCGCCTGGCTTGGCCAGTTTTCCAGGTGCAGCGCGTCCATGGCGATAACGCTGACGCCTTCACTGGCCGGCAAGCGCTCGAGCAATTCGGTCTGGGTCAGCAGCAGTTCGACGCCGCTGTCGCTGAGCATGTAGGCCAGGCGATCGGCCGGGTAATCCGGATCGAGCGGCACGTAAGCGCCGCCAGCCTTGATGATCGCCAGCAAACCGATCAACAGTTGCGGCGAACGCTCGGCGGCGATGGCCACACAGACATCCGGGCCGACGCCTTTGTCGCGCAGGTAATGCGCCAGACGGTTGGCTTGAGCATGCAATTCGGCGAAATCGAGACTGCCGCCCGCCCACACCAGCGCGGTGCGCTCCGGGGTCTGGCGGACTTGTTCGTTGAGCAGCTCCGGCAGCCATTGCTCAGCTTTCGCGCACGGGGCGACGCTCCAGTCTTTCTGCTGATCGTGCTCGATGGCGGTGAGTATTTGCAGATCGCCGATGGCACGTTGCGGTTGCTCGCAAATATCGCGCAGCAGGTTGCTGAAATGTTCGGCCAGACGCTCGATGGTCGCTCCATCAAAAAGCTCATCGGCGTAGTCAAAGGACAGCGTCAGGCGACCGTTGCGATCTTCCTCGCTGTGCAATTGCAAGTCGAACTTGGCCTCGCGGCTGTGCCACGGCAGTTCTTCGGCGAGCAGACCCGGCAGGCGCTTGAGCGCACTCAGGTCCCGTTGCTGGTGGTTGAACATGACCTGGAACAGACCCTGTTCGCGGGCCTGCGGGAACGCTTCGAGCAACTGTTCGAACGGCAGGTCCTGATTGGCCTGGGCGCCGAGTGCGGCTTGACGCGTCTGGGCAAGCAGCTCGACAAAGGGCAGGCGAGCATCGACGTCGGCACGCAGCACCTGGGTGTTGATGAAGAAGCCGATCAGGCCCTGGGTTTCCAGGCGCGGACGGTTGGCATTCGGCACGCCGATGCGGATATCGCGCTGACCGCTATAGCGGTGCAACAGGCTCTGCAACGCCGAGAGCAACAGCATGAACGGCGTGGCTTGATGCGCCTGCGCGGTGTTGCGGATCGCTTCGCTGAGGCTGACGCTCAGACGCACGCTGTGGCGTGCGGCGCTGTGATTATGTTGAGCTGAACGTGGATGATCGGTGGCCAGTTCCAGCGTCGGATGCTCCTCGCCCAACTGCGCTTTCCAGTACGCCAGTTGTCGCTCGCCCTCGCCTTGCGCCAGCCATTGGCGCTGCCAACTGCCGTAGTCGGCGTACTGGGTGGGCAACGCTGCGAGTTCGGCGCGCTGCCCCTGGGAGGCTGCGGCGTACAGACGCGAGAACTCGTCGATCAATACGTTCAGCGACCAGCCGTCAGCGATGATGTGGTGCATCGTCACCAACAGTTGATGATCTTCGTCGTCGAGGCGAATCAGCGTCACCCACAGCAACGGGCCTTTTTCCAGGTCGAACTGGGTGCGCGCTTCGTCCTCGCGAATCTGCTGGGCGCGGGCTTCACGTTCATGGGCCGGCAGGTCGCTGATGTCGATCAGTTGCAGGTTGAATTCAGCCGCCGCGTCGATCTGTTGCAGGGCCACGCCGTCGCGTTCGACGAAGCGCGTACGCAGGGACTCGTGGCGCTCGATCAGTTGCTGGAAGCTGGCGCGCACGGCGTCTTCGTCCAGTTCGCCACGCAGACGCAGGCCACCGGGGATGTTGTAGGCGCTGCTCTGCGGATCTAGCTGCCAGGTGATCCACAAGCGGTTTTGCGCCAGCGATTGCGGCAGCGCTTGCGTGCGCGACAACGCGTTGATCTCGCCTTGGGCAGTGCCGCCATCCTGTTGCTGTTGCGCCACCGCAGCGGCGAATGCGGACAGGGTCGGAGCCTCGAACAGCAGACGCAGGCTCAACTCCAGACCGAGTTCTTCACGCACCCGAGCGATCACTTGCGTGGCGGCGATCGAGTTGCCGCCGAGCAGGAAGAAGTGATCGTCGGCGTTGATTTGTTTGACGTTGAGTTGCTCGGCCCAGATCCTCGCGATCAGTGCTTCGAGCTCGGAGGCTTCAAGGGTCGAATCGGTGCTTGTGGCTTCTGCGCTCGGGAACACCGCGTAGCTGTCGAGGCTGCCGTCGGCCAGGCGATTGCGGCAGGCCGAACGCTGCAGTTTGCCGCTGGACGTCTTCGGCAACGCGCCCGGGTTGAGCAGCACCACGACGCTCGGTGCTTCCTGATATGCCTCGGCGACTGCCTGACGGATGGCTTTGATCAACGCTTCGGGCGCAAGGATTTTCTGCACGCTGCGGCTGATTTCCGCCGCGATGCCGATGCCCTCTTCGCCGTTTTGAGTGACGGCGAACGCGGCGACGCGACCCTTGCGCACCACTTCCACTTCGCTCTCGACTGTCTTCTCGATGTCCTGCGGATACAGGTTGTGGCCGCGCACGATGAGCATGTCTTTCAGGCGGCCAGTGATGAACAGTTCACCCTCGCGCATGAACCCCAGGTCGCCAGTGCGCAGCCAGGTACGGCCGGCGTGCTGGACGAAGGTCTTGGCGCTGGCTGCGGGATTGCGCCAGTAACCTAGGGCGATGCTCGGCCCGCTGGCCCAGACTTCACCGACGGCATTGTCGGCGAGTTCGGCAAGACTGCCGGGCTCGACGATCAGCACCGCGTGATCTGGCTGGCTGATGCCGCAACTCATGATCGGGCTGCCGTCGCCGGGTTCGGCGCGGTTCTGCGCCAGCGCCTGATCGTCCACGCGCAGGGCTGGAATGCCCTTGCCGCGTGGCGTGCCGGCGACGAACAACGTGGCCTCGGCCAAACCGTAGGACGCCATGAAACTGTCTGCGCTGAAGCCACACGCGGCGAATTTTTCGGCGAAACGCTCATTGGTATCGAGACGAATCGGCTCCGAGCCGGAATACGCCACGCGCCAGCGGCTCAGGTCGAGACGCTCCATGGCCGACTCGCTGACCCGTTCGCTGCACAAGCGATAAGCGAAATCCGGCCCGCCGCTGATGGTGCCGCCGTATTGGCTGATTGCTTCGAGCCAGCGCAACGGCCGGCCAAGGAAGTACGCCGGCGACATGAGAATGCACGGCACGCCGCTGAAAATCGGTTGCAGCAGGCCGCCGATCAAACCCATGTCGTGGTACAGCGGCAGCCAGCTGACGATCACGTCATCCGGGTTTACGTCGATGCCGAAGCCGTGGCGGATCAGCAGTTCGTTGGCGACCAGATTGCCGTGGCTGACCTGCACGCCTTTGGGCAACGCGGTGGAGCCGGAGGTGTATTGCAGGAAGGCAATGTGCTCTGCCGGCAGGCTCGGTTCAATCCAACGCTCGGCCAGTGCGTTGTCGAGGGTGTCGACGCACAACAGCGGCGGCGCGCCTTCGATCTGCTGCAACGCATCGCGCAGGTCGGCACTGGTCAGCAGCAGGCGCGGTTCGGCGTCGGCGATGATCGACAGCAGACGCTCCTGGTGATGACGGCGCGCCGATTCCGGCGGATAAGCCGGCACCGCAATCACGCCCGCATACAGGCAACCGAAGAATGCCGCGACGTAGTCAGGACCGCTGGGGAACAGTAAAACCGCGCGATCTCCGAATTCGGCTTCGGCCTGCAACGCGGCGGCGATAGTGCGCGCTCGCTGATCCAGTTCGCGATAGCTGAGTACCACAGCCTGCTCTGCGTTCTCGGCAAGAAAACGCAAGGCCAGCCGGTCCGGGGTCAGGGCCGCGCGGCGCTGGAGGGCTTGGACCAGGGTGCTGGGGAGTTCGAACGCGTCGGTCATTTGGTTTCCTGCCTGAATTCGGCTTGCTAGTGGAATCGGGGTGCTGCGTCACGCCCATCCAGGGGCGTGGAGCGCATGCAGGACGCGGTCTACGCCGACCGCGCAAGGCATGGGAATGCTGTCTGGCCGGGGCTCTGCAGCCGGAACCATTCACCAATGAGAACGGATGACGTCTTGAAATAATTAGTCCGCAGGCTGGATCGCCAATGGGGCCGGGGTGCGGCGGCGTGTCGCAGTTCTCACATCGCACCGATTTGAAGCATTAGTTCTCTTTCTCAATTGACAATCATTATCATTCAACATAATTTGTCGCTCGATGTGTAGGACGGCCCCGTCCCCCAGGCGTCCCACTAACCTATTGGCAGCAAGGTGATTTCCATGACGGAACAAGTATCCACAAGCAGGTGCGATTCACCGCTACTTCAGGCATTCGTCGACAATCGACTGATTCTGGTCAAGATTGCAGCCCGCATTACCGGCTGCCGGTCACGCGCCGAAGATGTGGTGCAGGATGCGTTTTTCCGACTGCAATCGGCGCCACCGATCACGTCGTCGATCAAGGCTCAATTGAGTTATCTGTTCCAGATCGTGCGCAACCTCGCCATCGATCACTACCGCAAACAGGCGCTGGAGCAGAAGTATTCCGGCCCTGAAGAGGAAGGGCTGAACGTGGTCATTCAAGGCGCGTCACCAGAAACCTCGCACATCAACTTCTCGACCCTCGAAAACATCGCTGACGCCCTGACCGAGCTGCCCAGCCGCACTCGCTATGCGTTCGAGATGTACCGCCTGCATGGCGTGCCGCAAAAGGACATCGCCAAGGAACTGGGGGTTTCGCCGACGCTGGTCAACTTCATGATTCGCGATGCACTGGTGCACTGCCGCAAGGTGTCGGGCAGTCGTCGGGATGCAGTGGCGGTGGGTCGTCGTTAATCAGAGAAGTTCTGGCGCCCTCATTCGCGAGCAGGCTCGCTCCCACATATGACTGCATTTCTCCTGAAAGAACGCGGTTAAATGTGGGAGCGAGCCTGCTCGCGAAGGCGGCCTCAGGATCACAGAGATCCTGAGGCCTGGTCATCAAGCCAGTTTGCAGCGATCAAAAAACCGCTCGCGCCCCAGAATCATCAGCGCCGCACGCTTGTGCGGGAAATCGAACTCTTTCTCGCAATGGAAGCACTGGTTGTGCATGTGGCCGATCATCTTCGCGTTGTCGGCACGCGGTTCGGCGACCACCCGCTGAGTACGCGGATCATCCAGAAACAGGTAATGCACCAGCGCCGACAGCCAGCTCGCCACTTTGTGTGGGCCGCGGTGATCCTCTTCCCCCACCAGCATGTGAATGCCGCGGTCGTAATTGTCCGCGTCGTAAAACGGCGCGATGCGATCTTCCTTGGCCCAATAGGCTTCGAAATAGGCAAATGGCTGATCATCGAAACAGCCGATCAAGGTCAGCGTGTGCGGATCGGCGTCGAGTTTGCTCAGGTATTCGCGATGCTTTTCGAGGCTGCCCTCTTCTTGCCAGAAGCTGGCCACTCGCGGGCTGTTCTGCCAGCGATTGAAGCGCGGCAGGTCTGCTTCGATTTCGACCGTGCGCAGGGAAATCCACGCCCCCAGCCGCGCATCAAAACGCCGATAGACTTCACCGCGCGGTTTGACCGGGCGCAGCGGATGGCGTTTGCCACTGCTGATGACCATTTGCTGCGGATAGCTGCCGGTCAGCGACGTGCCGAGCCACGGTTGTGGCAATTGCCAGAACAAGCCGCGCTCACAGCGGTATTCACCGGCCACTTCAGTGCTCACCAACAAACCGCTGAGCAAGGCTTCGCTCGGCGGCTCGTCGAGTTGCCAGGTCAATTGCCGGCACTCGGGATCGCGCGCAAACAGCCAATAACAGGCCGCCCACAGCGCCTGGACAGGCGGCAGGGCAAACCGCTCATCGATCTGGATCGGCCCTTGGGCCTCGCGATCAAGACGCAGGCGAATCAGCGGTTGCCCGTCCAGGCTCAGGCTCAGACGGCTTTCGGTTGCATCGGCTACCAAGTGGCTGCCCGAAGGCAAGGCCAGGGCAGTCAGGTCATTCAGATTGGACATGGGTCGGGCTCACGATAATCGTCGACAGTTCAACGATGGGACGTGAGCCGAGCGGGGAAATTTAGCCTCAGCGGCAAATCAGTGCCTCAATGGTGAGGCACCGGCACCACGGCAATCCGGTACGGCTCGAAAATCTTCAGCATCTCGCCGTTGTCGCGCAGACCTTGCAGCAATTTGCCGAATGCGTCACCGCTGATCGGCGCGGTCGGACGCAAGATAGCGTAGTGGTGATAGATCTGATCAATGCGCTGCGATACCAGCAACTCATCGCGCACTTTTTCGTTTCGCAGCAGGTAATCACTCAGATATGAGCGGGTCACCAGCGCAATGTCCGCGCGCCCGCGCAGCACCATCAACAGGTTGCTGTCATGGGAATAGGTCAGCGTGGCATTGAAGTTCTGCGCGAGAAATTTTGGATCGGCATTGAAGCTGGCGAATTCGTAGTGATAACCGCTGAACAGCGCCAGACGCTTGCCGGTGAGGTCGGCAAAGTAACTCTGCTGGCGGCCGTCCTCGCGTTGCGCGACGAATATTTCAGCGTCCTCCAGACCCATATCGACATCGCTGTGGGGAATTTCCTTCCAGCCCCACTCAGGGTTCTCGAAGATCGCCATGTCGATCCGGCCCTGCTTGAAATCACCGAACCGGCGAGGAATCGAGGTCGGAACCAAGACAAATTGATAGTCGCTTTGCAGGCGGTTCAACGCCTCGACCAACTGCGGCAACAGACCCGTGTCGGCACCGTTTTCCGGGCGAACGGTGTAAGGCGGAAAATGCGCCGCACCGACCCGAACCAGTTGCGCTGCCTGAGCGGGCAATACCCATATTGCAGCCAGCGCTGCGAGCAATAACCCCGCGGCCGTCCGAATTGGCGAAGACTTCAAAACACCCCACTCCCCGAAAAAATACCGATCAATGCATTCAAGCTAGGCGGTTTCGCCCAGTTAGCCAGTTTCCCGACTCGATAGAAAGCGCTTCAACGCTCTTCCAGGACCAGAATCAACGCCTCGTCAGCCAACTGATCAAGGCTCAAACTGCCGCCCGCACGGAACCAGGTGGTGGTCCAGGACAATGCGCCAGTGAGGAAACGTCGGGTAATAAATACATCTCCGCGGATAAATCCGGCGCCCTTGGCCTCACCGAGCACCTGTAGCCAGATGTCTTCATAGACATCGCGCAGGGCGAGAACCCTGGCCTGGCCCTCTTCGGACAACGAGCGCCATTCGTAGACCAGCACCGCCATCGCCTCGCCGCTGCCGCCCATGATCGACTGCAATTCGCAGCGAATCAGCGCCAGCACCCGCTCACGCACATTGCCGGCATCGGCCAGCGCTGCGCGCATCAATGCGGTGTTGTAACGGATGGTTTCTTCCATCACGGCCCGGAGGATTTCATCCTTGCTCTTGAAGTGATGAAAAATGCTCCCCGACTGAATGCCCACCGCACCGGCCAGATCACGCACCGTGGTGCGCTCATAGCCTTTGTTGCGAAACAGGTGAGCCGCCACTTGCAGCAGTTTGCCGCGGGCGCTGTCCGGGTCGGTCAACTGGCCGTCGTCGACCAATTCGCGCATGACCCTCAGGGCTTTTTGCTCGTCCACCCGTTCTCTCCTACAGTCGATCAGTCTGTTGCCCCCTGAAACCGCAGGGTTGCGCGCAATTTAAGCCGCCAATGGCGACCAAGCAAGCGCTTGGGCAGAAGATATTTCAGCTGTTTACAAACCAAGCGCTTGCTTGGTAGCCTCCAGACACTTCTGTCGCAGGTTTCTGAGTCGGAGATAAAAATGCCAACCACCGTCCGCATCGGATGCGCCAGTGCTTTCTGGGGTGACACGTCGACCGCCGCCGCGCAACTGGTGGACGGCGGACGCCTGGATTATCTGGTGTTCGATTACCTCGCCGAGATCACGATGTCGATCATGGCCGGCGCACGCATGAAGGACCCGCAGGCCGGATTCGCCAGTGACTTCATCGAAGTGCTCACGCCGCTGCTGCCGCAACTGGCCGAGCAGAATATCCGCGTCATCAGCAACGCCGGCGGGGTCAATCCACAGGCCTGTGCCGCCGCGCTGGCAGCGGCGTGCGACAAGGCTGGCGTCGCGCTGAAAATCGCCGTCTTGCTGGGTGATGATCTGCAACCGCAAGTCAAACAACTCAGCGGCATCCGCGAGATGTTCAGCGGCGCCCCATTGCCACCAGTGTGCGTTTCGACCAATGCCTACCTCGGCGCGCCGGGTATTGTCGAAGCGCTGCGCCTGGGCGCCGATATCGTTATCACCGGTCGCGTGGTCGACAGTGCGGTGGTCAGCGCGGCACTGGTGCACGAATTCGGCTGGTCGTGGCACGACTACGACAAACTCGCTCAGGCCGCGCTGGCCGGGCACATCATCGAGTGCGGCGCGCAATGCACCGGCGGTAACTTCACCGACTGGCGCGACGTGCCGGATTACGAGCACATCGGCTTTCCGATCGTTGAAGTCAGCGCCGACAGCCACTTCATCGTCAGCAAGCCCGAAGGCTCCGGCGGACTGGTCACGCCGCTGACCGTCGGCGAACAGTTGCTCTATGAAATCGGCGATCCGCAGGCGTATCTGCTGCCCGATGTGATCTGCGATTTCAGCCAGGTCACACTCCGCCAACAAGGCAAGAACGCTGTGCAGGTGCACGGCGCCAAAGGCCTGCCGCCCAGCGACAAATACAAGGTCAGCGCCACCTGCCCGGACGGCTTTCGCTGCACCGCCAGTTGCCTCATCGCCGGCATCGATGCAGTAGAAAAGGCCCAGCGCGTCAGCCAGGCGATCCTCGACAAGACCTCGGAGATGTTCAGCCAGCGCGGCTGGGCGCCCTACAGCGAAACCCACATCGAGCTGCTCGGCAGCGAAGCCACTTACGGCCCCCACGGCCAGCGTCGCGACAGCCGCGAAGTGGTGATCAAAATTGCCGTGCGCCATCCGCAGAAACAGGCACTGGTGTTGTTCTCCCGGGAAATCGCCCAGGCCGCGACTGGCATGGCTCCGGGGCTGACCGGCATCGTTGGCGGGCGGCCGACGGTGTACCCGCTGATCCGTCTGTTTTCATTCCTGATCGATAAAAGCGCCTGCACCTTGCAGATTGATCTGGCCGGCGTTCGCCATCCCTGTGCCCTGCCCTCATTGGCAGCGCTCGACAGCGAAGATTTGCCGATTGCCCAGCAACCGCCGAAACCCCAGGGCCGTGCCGATGCCAGCGTGGCGTTGGTAAAACTGGCCGTGGCGCGCTCCGGCGACAAGGGCAATCACAGCAACATCGGTGTGCTGGCGCGCAAGCCCGAATACCTGCCGTGGATCGCCGAAGCGCTGACCCCGGCGGTGATCGTCGACTGGATGAGCCACGTCCTCGACCCGATTCACGGCCGGGTCGAACGCTGGTATCTGCCCGGCACCCACAGCTTGAATTTCCTTTTGGAAAACGCCCTCGGCGGCGGTGGCGTGGCCAGTCTGCGCATTGATCCGCAAGGCAAGGCCTTCGCCCAGCAATTGTTGGAAATCCAGATCCCGGTGCCGCAGAGCATCGCCGAGCAGCTCGATTAGAGGATGGTGTGCATGGCTTACGCGTCGATATTCAAAGCCGATCTGTTCAACGGCCAGACCATCATTGTCACCGGCGGCGGCAGCGGCATCGGCCGCTGCACCGCGCATGAACTCGCCGCGCTCGGCGCCAATGTGCTGCTGGTCGGGCGCAAGCCGGAAAAGTTGCAAAAGGTCGCGGCAGAAATTGCCGAAGACGGTGGTCGTGCGCACTGGAAGGCGTGCGATATCCGCGATGAAGACGCGGTGAAACAACTGGTCAGCGAATTGATCGACGAACACGGGCCGATCCACGGGCTGGTCAACAATGCTGGGGGTCAGTACCCGTCGCCACTGGCCTCGATCAATCAGAAAGGTTTCGAAACCGTGCTGCGCACCAATCTGGTCGGCGGTTTCCTGATGGCCCGGGAAGTGTTCAACCAGTCGATGAGCAAGCACGGCGGCAATATCGTCAACATGCTCGCCGACATGTGGGGCGGCATGCCCGGCATGGGCCACTCCGGCGCGGCACGCTCGGGCATGGACAACTTCACTAAAACGGCGGCGTTCGAGTGGGGTTATGCCGGAGTGCGGGTCAACGCCGTGGCGCCTGGCTGGATCGCTTCCAGCGGCATGGACACCTACGAAGGCGCGTTCAAAGCGGTGATCCCGACCCTGCGTGAACACGTGCCGCTAAAGCGCATTGGCACCGAATCGGAAGTCAGTGCCGCGATCGTGTTTCTGCTCAGTCCGGCGGCGGCATTTATCAGCGGCAGCACGCTGAAAATCGATGGCGCGGCCAGCCTCGGCAGTCGTGCGTGGCCGTTGCACAAGGCGACGCACAGCGAGTCGTTCAATGGTTTTCATCGGGCCTACTTGCCAGATGTCCTCAAGGACAAGGAGTAAGTCATGGCGCAGATCCAGTCCCAACTCGATCCGCACAGCGAAGCCTTCGCCCGAAATCGTGCGGCGATGCTCGCAGCCATCGAGCATGTGCAGCAACTGGAACAAAACCTGCTGAACAAGGCTGCCGAGGCCAAGGCGAAATTCGACCAGCGCGGGCAGTTGCTGCCCCGCGAACGTCTGAATCTGTTGCTTGATCCGGGCGCGCCCTTTCTCGAACTGGCCAGCCTCGCTGGCTACAAGTTGCATGACGACAAGGACGGCAGCGCGGCCGGTGGCGGGCTGATCGCGGGTATTGGCTACGTCTCGGGCATTCGCGCGATGGTGGTGGCGAACAACAGTGCGATCAAGGGCGGCACGATTTCGCCCAGCGGTCTGAAAAAATCCCTGCGCCTGCAACAGATCGCCCAAGAGAACAAATTGCCGGTGATCACCCTCGCCGAAAGCGGCGGCGCCAACCTCAACTATGCCGCAGAGATTTTCGTCGAAGGTGCGCGCAGCTTTGCCAATCAGGCGCGGATGTCGGCGATGGGCTTGCCGCAGATCACCGTGGTGCATGGCTCGGCCACCGCGGGCGGCGCCTATCAACCGGGACTTTCCGATTACGTGGTGGTGGTGCGCGGCAAGGCCAAGCTGTTTCTCGCCGGTCCGCCGCTGCTCAAAGCCGCGACGGGCGAAGTGGCCACCGATGAAGAACTGGGCGGCGCCGAGATGCACGCACAGGTTGCCGGGACCGCCGAATACCTCGCCGAGAATGATGCCGACGGTGTGCGCACGGTGCGCGAGATCCTGCGCATGTTGCCGTGGAATGAACAACTGCCGTGGCTGCCGGAACCGCAGTACAAAGAGCCGCTCTACCCCATCGACGAACTGCTGGGGCTGATCCCGGACGATCCGAAAAAGCCCTACGACGTGCGCGAAATCATTGCGCGGATTGCCGATGAATCGGAGTTTCTCGAATTCAAGGGCGAGTTCGATCAGCAGACCATTTGTGGCCAAATGAAGATCCAGGGCCGCGCCTGCGGCTTCATCGGCAACAACGGCCCGATCACGCCCAACGGCGCGAGCAAGGCTGCGCAGTTCATTCAACTGTGTGACCAGAGCCAGACGCCGCTGCTGTTCTTCCACAACACCACGGGCTTCATGGTCGGCACCGAATCGGAGCAGCAGGGGGTGATCAAACACGGCTCGAAACTGATTCAAGCGGTGGCCAATGCGCGGGTGCCGAAGCTGACCATTGTTGTCGGCGGCTCCTACGGTGCCGGCAACTACGCCATGTGCGGGCGCGGTCTCGACCCACGCTTCATCTTCGCCTGGCCCAACAGCCGCACCGCGGTGATGGGCGGGGCGCAGGCCGGCAAAGTGCTGCGCATCGTTACCGAAGCCAAGCAACTCAAGGACGGCCTCGTACCAGACCCGAAAATGCTCGACATGCTCGAACAGGTCACCGCGCAGAAACTCGACAGCCAGTCCACCGCGCTCTACGGCAGCGCCAATCTTTGGGACGACGGGCTGATCGATCCGCGTGACACCCGCACCCTGCTCGGCTATCTGCTGGATATCTGCCACGAAGCCGACATTCGCGCATTGCAACCCAACAGCTTCGGCGTCAGCCGGTTCTGACTGCCACGGATTGAAAGGAGAACAATAAAAATGATCTTCACCCCCGAACACGAAGCACTGCGTCGCACCGTCCGCCAATTCGTCGAACACGAGATCAACCCGCACGTCGAGGCATGGGAAAAGGCCGGCCGCTTTCCGATCCACGAGATTTTCCGCAAGGCCGGCGACCTTGGTCTGCTGGGGATTTCCAAACCGGAAAAATTCGGTGGCATGGGCCTCGACTACAGCTACTCGATCGTCGCCGCCGAAGAATTCGGCACCATCCACTGCGGCGGGATTCCGATGTCGATTGGCGTGCAAACCGACATGTGCACCCCGGCGCTGGCCCGTTTCGGCTCCGATGAGCTGCGCGAAGAATTCCTCCGTCCGGCGATTACCGGCGAGCAGGTCGGCTGTATCGGCGTCTCCGAAGTCGGCGCCGGCTCGGACGTCGCCGGGCTGAAAACCACCGCACGCAAGGACGGCGACGACTACGTGATCAACGGCAGCAAGATGTGGATCACCAACTCGCCGAGCGCCGACTTCATCTGCCTGCTGGCCAACACCTCCGACGACAAGCCACACATCAACAAGTCGCTGATCATGGTGCCGATGAACACACCCGGCATCAGCCTCAGCTCGAATCTGGACAAGCTCGGCATGCGCAGTTCGGAAACCGCCCAGGTGTTTTTCGACAACGTGCGCGTGCCACAACGCAATCGCATCGGCCACGAAGGCGCGGGTTTCATGATGCAGATGCTGCAGTTTCAGGAGGAACGCCTGTTCGGTGCGGCGAACATGATCAAGGGCCTGGAATACTGCATCGACAGCACCATCGAGTACTGCAAGGAGCGCAAGACCTTCGGCAATGCGCTGATCGACAATCAGGTGATCCACTTCCGCCTCGCCGAATTACAGACCGAAATCGAATGCCTGCGGGCGCTGGTCTATCAGGCCACCGAGCAGTACGTGAAAGGTCAGGACGTCACACGTTTGGCGTCGATGGCCAAACTCAAGGCCGGGCGCCTTGGCCGTGAGGTCAGCGACAGTTGCCTGCAATATTGGGGCGGCATGGGCTTCATGTGGGACAACCCGGTGGCCCGCGCCTATCGCGATGTGCGGCTGGTGTCGATTGGCGGCGGCGCCGACGAAATCATGCTGGGGATCATCTGCAAACTGATGGGCATCCTGCCGGGGAAACGGAAATGAGCAGCCTGCCCGATTGCCAGACGCTGTTGCTGGAACTGCATGGCGGCGTGCTGCACATCACCCTCAATCGCCCCGAAAGCCGCAATGCGATGAGTCTGCAGATGGTCGCAGAATTGCGCGCCGTGCTCGCCGCCGTTCGCGATGAGCGCGCCGTGCGAGCCTTGGTGCTCAGCGGCAGTGGCGGCCATTTCTGCGCCGGTGGA
Source organism: Pseudomonas sp. FW305-7 (assembly GCF_058786735.1). Classification (NCBI taxonomy): domain Bacteria; kingdom Pseudomonadati; phylum Pseudomonadota; class Gammaproteobacteria; order Pseudomonadales; family Pseudomonadaceae; genus Pseudomonas; species Pseudomonas sp. FW305-7. The sequence continues at coordinate 220,282 of NZ_JBYSZA010000006.1, read as the reverse complement.
GACATCAAGGACATGGCCAACGCCCGCGCCCAAGGGGCCGAGGCTTACCGTGATTTGAACCGGACGTTCGGCGCGCTTCTGCAAGAAGCCCAGCACGCGCCGCAAGTGCTGATTTGCCTGTTGCAAGGTGCGGTGATGGGCGGCGGGTTTGGTTTGGCCTGCGTCAGCGACATTGCGATTGCCGATCACCAGGCGCAATTCGGTCTGCCGGAAACCAGTCTCGGCCTGTTGCCGGCGCAGATCGCGCCATTTGTCGTGCAGCGTATCGGCCTCACCGAAACCCGCCGACTGGCCCTGACCGCCGCACGTTTCGACGGCCATCAGGCGCGGCGTCTAGGCCTGGTGCATTTTGTCGAGCAGGACGCGCAGGCGCTGGCCGAGCGGCTGGATGAAGTGCTGCAACATGTCCTGTGTTGCGCGCCACAGGCGAATGCGCTGACCAAGCAGTTGCTGCTGGCGAGTGCCGGACAGCCGTCGAGTGAGTTGCTCGATGAGGCGGCGCAATGGTTCAGCGAAGCGGTGACCGGTGCGGAGGGCATCGAGGGGACCCTGGCGTTCATGCAAAAACGCAAACCCGGGTGGGCCACCTGACCCTGTGGGAGCGGGCTTGCCCGCGATGAGGCCAGCACATTCACCGTTAAAACTTCAGGAAGATCACCATGCCCGCCATCCACAAAATCCTGATCGCCAACCGCGGTGAAATCGCCTGCCGCATCCAGCGCACCGCCCAGGCTTTGGGCTACCGCACCGTCGCCGTTTTCAGCGACGCCGATGCCGATGCGCTGCACGTACAAATGGCCGATCAAGCCGTGCACATCGGCGCCGCGCCGGTGCAGCAGTCCTACCTGAGTATCCCGAATATCCTCGACGCCGCCCGCCGCAGCGGCGCCGATGCAATCCATCCCGGCTACGGCTTTCTTTCGGAAAACGCCGAGTTTGCCCGCGCCTGCGAACAGGCCGGCCTGACCTTCATTGGCCCGAGCCCCGACGCGATCGAACTGATGGGCAGCAAACGCCTGTCGAAAATCGCCATGCTCGACGCCGGCGTGCCCTGCATCGCCGGCTATCAAGGTGCAGCGCAGGACGACGCGACATTGCTGCGCGAGGCCGAACGCATCGGTTATCCGTTGATGATCAAGGCCAGCGCCGGGGGCGGCGGTCGCGGCATGCGTCTGGTGCACAACGCGGCTGAATTGCCAGCGCAGTTGCGCACCGCACGTTCTGAAGCACTGAACGGCTTTGGCAGTGACGAATTGATCCTCGAACAGGCACTGGTCGAGCCGCGCCATGTCGAAGTGCAGCTGTTTGGCGACCACCACGGCCACCTGATCTACCTCGGCGAACGCGACTGCTCGATCCAGCGCCGCCATCAGAAAGTCATCGAAGAGGCGCCCTGCCCGGTGATGACGGCCGAGTTGCGCCAAGCCATGGGTGAAGCCGCGCTCAAGGCCGGGCGCGCGGTGAATTACGTCGGCGCCGGCACCGTGGAGTTTCTGCTCGATGCGCGTGGGCAGTTCTACTTTCTGGAGATGAATACCCGCCTGCAAGTGGAGCATCCGGTGACCGAGCTGATTACCGGGCTCGATCTGGTCGCGTGGCAAATATCGGTTGCCGAGGGCTTGCCTCTGCCGCTGACCCAGGAGCAAGTCCAGCTCACCGGTCATGCCATGGAGGTGCGGCTGTATGCCGAAGATCCGGCGCAGGATTTTCTGCCGCAGACCGGCCGCATCGAGGCCTGGGAACCGGCGTTCGCGCATAATGCGCGTATCGATCATGGCCTGTGCGAAGGTCAATCGGTCAGCCCGTTTTACGACCCGATGCTCGGCAAACTGATCGCCCACGGTGCCACCCGTGAAGAGGCGCGGCGCAAACTGCTGCGCGCGGTGCAAGACACCGTGTTGCTTGGTGTGCAAAGCAATCAGCGACTACTCGAAAGCCTGCTGCAACATCCGCAATTCATCAGCGGCGAGTTCAGCACCGGGTTCATCGCGCAGCACTTCAGCGATCACCCGTGCCTGCACAGCTACACGCCGAGCGCCGAAGAGCTGGCCATCGCCGCGGCGCTGTTTTATCTGGCCTCCGCGCAACAGCATCGCGCGCCGTTGAGCCATTGGCGCAACAACACCAGCGTGCCGCTGCACTATCGGCTCGGTTTAGATGAACAAAACTGGAGTGTGCGACTGCTCAAGTGCCCGGGCGATCTGATTCAGGTGCAAATCGCTGACCGCAGCTTCGAATTGAAGCTCATCGATCACAGCGCCACCTCGGTAACGCTGGAAATTGACAGCCTGCGCCAACGTCATGCCTATCGCCACGATGGCGGGCACCTGTGGCTGTTTACCCATCCGGGCAGCCTGCGCCTGGAGGATCGAACTCATGCCGTGATCGGCAGTCAGACCAGCGTCAGCTCAGGCACCTTGAAGGCGCCGATGGACGGTGCCATCGTCGACGTACTGGTCAGCGAAGGCAGTCCGGTCAGCAAAGGTCAGTTGCTGGTGGTGCTGGAGGCAATGAAAATGGAGCACCCGCTCAAGGCCGGCATCGACGGCGTACTCAAGCGGGTGCAGGTCAAGGTCGGCGATCAGGTAAAAAATCGTCAGGTTCTGTTGCAGGTCGAGTAGTCATCCAGGCGCAAACGCAGGGTTTGACTACGCTCTGAATAATCAGAACGCGGAAATCAGGAACCCTGCGATGCCCCACTGGCTGGTCATTGATCTGGAAGCCACCACCGACGAGGGTGGCTGGCCGGTCACGGAAATGGAAATTATCGAGATCGGTGCCACGCTGGTCGATCGCGCCGGACGCGAGCAGGACCACTTTCAACGTTTCGTCAAACCGACACGACGGCCGTTGCTGACGCCCTTCTGTCGCGAGCTGACGCACATTACCCAGGCCAATATCGATACGGCGCAGCCCTTGAGCGAAGTCTGGCCGGCATTCGAGCGCTGGCTCGCTCAGCATCAGACGCGCCTTGAGGGCTGGGCCAGTTGGGGCGATTACGACCGCAGGCAGTTACTTCAGGAATGGCAGCGGCTGCAACTCGACAGCGCACTGAGTCGAGTGCCCCACATGAACCTCAAGCAACGTTTCGCCAAGGCCCGGCGCCTGGAGCGGCCGTTGGGGCTCAACGGCGCACTGCAACTGGCGGGGATGCAGTTCAGCGGTCAGCAACATCGAGCGCTGGAGGATGCCCGCAATACCGCGCGGTTGCTGCCGCTGGTTCTGCCGCTATAGGGGCGTGACGGCGCCAAAAGCCTTGTGCATACTGGCCGCCCCACTTTTTAGCCCTTTTCGAGGAATCGCCCATGTTTAAAGTCAACGAGTACTTCGACGGCACCGTCAAGTCGATCGCCTTTGGCACGCCTGACGGTCCGGCGACCATCGGCGTCATGGCCCCGGGCGAATACGAATTCGGCACCAGCCAGCGTGAAATCATGCATGTGGTGTCCGGCGCCCTGACCGTCAAACTGCCGGACAGCAGCGACTGGGAAACCTTCGCCGCCGGCAGCCAGTTCAACGTCCCGGCCAACAGCAAGTTTCAGCTGAAAGTCGCCGTCGACACCGCTTACCTGTGCGAGTACCGCGGCTAAACCCACGGCTTTCATCGCACCAAAAAAAATGCCCGTGTCCAACGACACGGGCATTTTTTGTTTAAGAGACGCCTTACTCGAGAATTTCCACCGGCATCCCGACCTCAAGACGACCGTTGCGGTCGTTCACCAGGTTCTGCCCGAACATCGCCCCGTCCGCTTGGGCGCGCGTCTTCTGCAACGTCGCCAGCGGTTCACGATCCGCACTGCGCTCACCGGTTTGCGGGTCGATGGTGGTGAGAATGCACCGTGAGCATGACTTGACCACGCGGAACTCGACATCGCCAATGCGAATACGCTTCCAGCCATCCTCGGCGTAGGCCTCGCTGCCCTCGATGACCAGATTCGGACGGAAACGCAGCATTTCCAAAGGACGTCCGACCGCTTGCGACAGGTGCTGCAGCGACGCCTCACCAATCAACAGCAATGGGAAACCATCGGCGAACGCGACCTGATCGTCATCGTTTCCGTAACCCGCTTGAGTCATACGCGCACGATCCAGCGGCACTTGCACCAGGCGGGTCGGTTTACCGATGAAGTCGCTGACCCAACGGGCCGCTTCATCGCCAGCGTCAGGGACACGCAAGGTGTCACGCCAAATGGTCACGCCACGCAGTTCGGCATCGTCGCCGGGCAAGGCGATTTCGATTGAAGCCTGTTCCGGCGCGCTCATAGTCAAACCGCCATGAGCATTCCACAGCGCCGATAACCGACTCATTTTCGCTTCGGCGCGCTGGGTCAGAAAACGGCCACTGGCTTCATCCACCAGCATCCAGCGTCGATCGCCCTCAAGCCCCAGCTTGTCTAGGCCGATTCTTTGCAGAACCTCGCCTTTGCCGGATTTCAACGGGTAACGATAAAGCGCGCTCAGACGCAGCATGGCCAGCTCCCTGACGGACAAAAACGCCACCCTATACGAGCTTTATCGGCGAATCAAAGGCTGAGTGAATCCACTAGAAGATGAACACCCGTGGCGAGGGGATTTATCCCCGATGGGTTGCGGAGCAGCCCCTCTTTCGATTTCAAGAAAGGGACCACTCCGTAGCGCATCGGGAATAAATTCCCTCACCACAAAGTAATCGCAGCAGCTATCAGGCCGGCACTTCGTCGAGCATCAGACGCTGACGCACCACGTCGACCAGTTTGTCCGGCTGGAATTTGGAGAGGAAGTTGTCACAACCGACCTTCTTCACCATCGAGTCGTTGAAGCTGCCGGACAACGACGTGTGCAATACCACGTACAGGCCACGCAGGCGTGGGTCATTACGGATTTCGGTGGTCAGGCGGTAGCCATCCATTTCCGGCATTTCCGCGTCGGTGAACACCATCAGCAGTTTGTCGGTCATGTTCACGCCGGTGTCGGCCCAGGCCTTGAGCATGTTCAGCGCCTTCAGACCATCGCTGGCAATGTGCATTTTCACGCCGAGCTGGCCGAGGGTGTCGCGCAATTGCGACAGTGCCACATTGGAGTCATCCACCAGCAACACCTCGCGACCACGGGCGCGCTCCAGCACCGGATCATCCAGCTTGTCGCGCGAGACCTTTGCGTTGTACGGGACGATTTCGGCGAGGACTTTCTCGACGTCGATGATTTCAACCAATTGATCGTCGACTTTGCTGATGGCCGTCAGGTAGTGCTGGCGGCCAGCGCTGGTCGGCGGCGGCAGGATGGCTTCCCAGTTCATGTTGACGATGCGGTCTACGCCGCCGACGAGGAATGCCTGCACCGAACGGTTGTATTCAGTAACGATGATGGTGCTGTTCGGGCCCGGCACCAGCGGACGCATGCCGATTGCCTGGGACAGATCGATCACCGGCAAGGTCTGCCCGCGCAAATTGACCACACCGCAGACAAACGGGTGACGCTGAGGCATCAGGGTCAACTTCGGCAGTTGCAGCACTTCCTGAACCTTGAACACGTTGATCGCGAACAATTGGCGCCCGGCCAGTCGGAACATGAGAATTTCCAGGCGATTCTCACCCACCAGTTGCGTGCGTTGGTCTACCGTGTCGAGAATGCCGGCCATCAATGACTCCTGGGCTTGTTCTGATGAATTCACTAGAAAGGGTTATCGGCTGCGCGTAGCGAATCTTGATCCCCGCAAAGTTCGCGATCAAAATGCCATATGCGGGCATTGATGTCACATTAACATCATGCTTTACTGGACCCGTGATTTTCATCTGCTACATTCTTTGCGGCGCGACCTCGGTTTGCACGGTAGGTTCCCGCGTCTAAGGGATTCCCCTAGTAACAATCAGGCCCAACCTGATATTCGCAATATCCAATAGCCATTAATGTGACGCCATTCTCATTGCATGAACGGAGTCAGGCTATTGTGTGCGATCGCAGTTCAGCGGAACCAAACCCTCTGCAACCCCTCAGCCTGTGCACCTGCACGCCTGGGCGCGATCTCCCGTCGATCCATGATCGTCGCCACACACGGCATTCCCTCATCAGACATGACGGTGTGGAGATAAGCATGCCAATCGACCGTAAAGAGTGGGCGCAACGCTTCCCCGAATTTCTTGTCGAGGCTGAAACGCTCCTGGCGAAGTCCGAAGAATGCCTCAGCCATCTGCAGTTGATCAGCAACGACAAGGACGCCATCGACTGCATGCTCAGCACCCTCCTCAAGCTTGCAAGCCGGGCTGAAGCCCTGGCGCTGGAGGCGATTTCCGAGTTCTCCCTGCACATTTACGGCTTGCTCAATCTGGCACAGGATCACGTCGACCTGCATGAACAGGCCCTGACTGCCTTGAAGGACTGCTTCACCCTGATGGCCTGGCAACTTGAGCTGGTGGATCAGAGCACCGGACAATTAAGCCTGGATGACAGTGAACAGACCTCGCTGATCGAAGCCTTCGCCTTTCAGGTTGGCCAGCCTCAGTTTCAGCCTGCCCTCACAACAAAACGTTTGCCAATGCTGTCCTACCCTTCGGAACGACAGGCCTGAATCGGCACGTATCGAGGGGCGCGAAACACCACCACTGCATGTCGCATTTGAATAGTTCATACCTGCCAGCGACAAATCGAATTAAATAATCTCACCTGACAGCAACGGATATTTCCAGCCGGGCTCAGGGTTTGCCTGTGTCCAAAGAGTACAACTTCAGGCAATGTCGATATCTGTCGAACACAATAAATCGACTTTTTTCCATTATGGAACTCACGTCCAATATGGCTTGATTCCTGACCCACTGGACATATATAGCAAACGCGACCAACGGTATCTTAAGTGGTATTATGCCGCCCACTAATTGCTCTCATATTAATGGCACAGTGATTTCAGACATAGGCATCGGCTGAAGTTGGCGGTGGAATACATTCACTGAACCACGTTGAAACCAATAACATAATTGACAGCATTTTCAGACAGAGACTCGCCTGCCACCGGCCGGTCTGCCCGCAGCGAACATCCATTGGCTCCATCCGTTATGTACGCCAGCCTCAAGTCAATCACTACATGGCCACCCTCCCGGGAAAACGCACGCCGGTTCACACTCATAATGTGTGTCGCGGCAACGCTTGGCAGCTTGCTGACCTATGGTTTTTCCGCGCAGCTTTGCCTCGGGTTGCTGCTGTTGAACATCGCCGCCACTGCCTGCGTCTGGGTGCAATATCGGTTGTCGCGCAAATCGATCAAGTTCCAGCCACAGGAACTCGCTGACCGTTTGCTGGAAGTTCAGGAAAACGAGCGCCATCGACTCAGCCGCGAGTTGCACGACGATATCGGTCAATTGCTGACGGCGGCCAAGCTGCAGAGCGACTGGCTCAAGCGACGCATGCCGGAAGATCTGCAGGAACACTGCACGGCGCTGTGCGAAACACTTGAAGAAACGCTGAACAAGGTGCGCGACGTTTCAGCCATCCTCAATCCACGCCAGTTGACCAGCCTGGGTCTTGAAGCCAGCCTGCGTGCGCATCTGCTCAAGACATTGACCAACACCAGCGTGCACTGGAGCCTCGATTGCCAGCAGCGCCTCAACGGCCTCCCGGAAGAAATGGCGGTCGCCGCCTTTCGTATTACTCAGGAGGCCGTTACCAATATCCTGCGTCACGCGCAGGCGAAGAATCTGCTGATACGCGTGCAACGCCTGCCAAAGGGCCTGACATTGCTCATCAGCGACGACGGGCAGGGATTTGCCCCGGCGGCTAATCCGGGTCGCGAAGGACAACGTGGCATGGCCGGGATGGCTGAACGAATCGAACAATTGGGCGGCACCCTGAGCGTTATCAGCGAGCCGGGCAAAGGCACACAAATCGAAGCACTTTTCCCCTGGGCGCCCCGTGCACTCGAGCGGGCCAGTACGAATAAGGTTATGCGTTGACTTGTAACTTACTCCTGGTGGATGACCACTCGCTGATCAGGGCCGGCGTGCGCGCTCTGGTACTGGATATTCCCGGTTACGCGGTGATTGGCGAGGCCAATGACGGCTCGCAGCTGCTCGAAATGGTCGAGCAACTGAACCCCGACATCGTGCTGCTGGATATTTCCATGAAAGAAACCGGCGGCCTCGAAGCGCTGCAACGTCTCAAGCGCGTACGTCCGCAGAGCAAAGTACTGATCCTGTCGATGCACACCGACCCGGCGCTGATCATGCAAGCGCTGGAGTCCGGCGCGCACGGTTATCTGCTCAAGGACACCACAGCCACCGAACTCGAACACGCACTCGAAGCCCTGCGCAACAACGAGCGCTACTTGAGTCCGGCCATCGCCCACACAGTGATCAACCAGGCACTGACGCGTAACCAGAAGCAGCAGCCGGAAATCGCCGACTCGCACAACCTGACCGCACGCCAGCTGGAAATCCTGCGCTTGATCGTGCGCGGGAAATCCACCCGGGAAATCGCCAATGGCCTGGGCTTGAGCATCAAGACCGTCGAGACCCACCGCTCGCAGATCATGAAACGTCTACAGATCTACGATGTGGCGGGCCTGGTGCTGTTCGCCGTGCGCGAACAGATCATCAGTCTGGACGATTGACAGCCGATTTAACGCTCAACAGTGGCGAGTCTTTCGGCAGATGGATCTGCAGCGCCGCCGGCCTCGCCTCAAACCGCATGCTGTCGCCTTCCAGCGGTTCACCATCAAGATTGATATAAAGCCCCTCCGCGACTTTGATTTCGACCCAAGGCAAACGGGTCCGGACAAACATGTTGTCGATGCCAAAACCATCGCTCAGCAGACTCTTCAAGGTGCCGACCAGCTCCTGGGGCGCCGGCAGGATACTGATATCCAGCAAACCGTCGTCAGCCAGTGCCTGCGGACACAAAACATGCCCGCCGCCAGCCTGACGGCCATTGCCAATGCCCAATGCCAGCAGCTCGCCGCGCCAGTGGAAATCCGGCCCTTGCAACTCGCCATAAGCGGCATGCAGTTCGCTGAATCGGGACAGGCCAGTGAACAGATAGGCCGCACCGCCCAAAACCTTTTTCAGATCCTCCGACGTATTGGCCGTGACCTGACTGCCGAAGCCGCCGGTGGCCATGTTGAGGAAAATCTGCCCGCCTACCTCACCCAAATCAATGTCACACGCAGGTACGTCCAGCAGCTCGAGCGCTGCTGCCGGTTCCAGCGGCACTCCCGCCGCGCGGGAAAAATCGTTAGCGGTTCCCAATGGCAAAAGGATCAGACTGGCTTTCCTCGGATGTGCCGCGAGGGCTTCGGCGATATCGCGCAAAGTACCGTCGCCGCCGCCGGCAATAATCTTCGTATAGCCATCCGCCAACGCTTGCTCCACCCAACGCTGAGCATCTCCCGCCTCCCAGGTCAGGCGCACCGCCAGCTCCCAGCCTTGCTTGCGTTTGTCCTCGACCGCAGTGCGAACCTCCTCGTTCGCGGCTTGCTTGCCATGCAGAATCAACAGCGCTCGGCGCTCACTCATAGCGTCACTCCCTGAATTGAATCGGTTGATTCATCTTGACCACTGCGGCACGCAAAAAAGCCGCAAAAAATGACAATTAATTCAAGCGCCTGATCGACGCGTCCTACACACCGGTATTTTTTCTTACAAAACATGCGGAATCGGCTTAATTGACCCTGCACGATCATTGGGTCACCGTGCGCTGGCGGTATCAATCATCAATCCAACACCACAAGGACGTGCATGTAATGAGTGGATACACCCCGAAGGCTTTTAAAAGCCCAAAAGATGCAACAGGTCACCAACGTACTTTGGAAAATACCGGTGGGTACTTCCATGCAAAGCCATGAAGCCAGAATGCCAGTGAGTCCGGTTGCCCCTCTCGCCGAGAATCGTGCGAATCACAAGTCCGAATTCAGGAACAGCGCCAAGACCACTGGAGAAGTTGATATGGAACCTCGTGTTATCGAATTGGAGGCTCACCTCAAATACATTCGAAGAGACATGGATGAAGTCCGAAGTGACGTCAAGACGATCAAACACCGCCTCGCCTATTCGGCGGGTGCAACAGCGGTAGTGCTGGTTCTGCTGGGTTGGGTAGCCAACAGCCGATTCGACCAGTTGGTAGCGCTGATCAGCAACTGATCGAATGAAACCGCGCAGGCATCGACCGGATCAGCCGACGCCTGCGTTTGCAAGACAGGACTCAGCCCAGAAGATCACTCAGAGGAATGAAAACCACCTCCTCACCTTCAAGCAGCGTCCTGCCCTCCAGCACTTCCACCAGACCGTCAGCCCACGCAGCACTGCGCAGCACACCCGAGCTCTGGTTGCGGTAGATCGTCGCCCGCCCTTGCTCAAGACGTCCGCGCAGGTATTCACGCCGATTTCCGGCAACAGGCCAGGTGAATCCTGCCGGCGCCGTAAACCTCAGAGGCTCAACGTCCTTTACGCCCTGACGGCGCAACAGGTAAGGCCGGGTCAGCAAGGCAAAGGTCACCAATGTTGAAGCCGGATTACCCGGCAAGCCGATGACCGGTACATTGCGGAAATGGCCGAATGTCAGCGGCTTTCCGGGTTTGATAGCCAGTTTCCACAGCGCCAGTTCGCCCTCTTCGCGCAGAGCGATACCGAGGAAATCCGCTTCACCCACCGATACGCCACCGGTCGAAAGAATCAGGTCAACATCCTGCAACTCACCCAAACGGGCGCGAGTGGTGGCCAGGTCGTCCGGAAGAATACCGGCATCGATCACTTCACAGCCCAGACGCTGCAACCAACTGCACAACACCACCCGATTGCTGTTGTAAATCTGCCCCGGGCCCAGAGCCTGACCTGGCTCGACCAATTCGTCGCCGGTGGAAATCACTGCCACTCGTACCCTGCGAACAACATTCAGCCCGGCGCAGCCCAGCGATGCGGACAAGCCTTGCTCAATCGGACCAAGTCGGGTGCCGGCCGGCAGAATCAGCTCGCCGACCTTTGTTTCCTGGCCTTGCGGGCGAATGTTCTGACCGATCTTCATCGGTTCGATGAAGCGCACACGCCCATCGGCCTGAACATCGGCGTTTTCCTGCATTTCCACGCAATTGGCGCCCGCTGGCACCGGCGCTCCCGTGAAAATCCGCGCACAGGTACCCGGTTGCAAAGGCTCGGGCGATTGCCCGGCGAACACCTTTTGACTGACTGGCAGCGGTTCGCCCTTCCAGTCAGACAAGTTCAGGGCATATCCATCCATGGCGCTATTGGGCCATGGCGGCAGATCCAGAGTCGAAATCAGATCTTCTGCCAGCACTCGGCCCTCGACTTGAGCCAGCGGCAAATACTCGCGCTCGACAATGGGCGTGGCTTCGGCCATTTCCAGCAGACGCGCGAGCGCAACTTCTACCGGCATCAGCGAGCCGGTCTTGCCCGGCTTACCCACGTGATTCACAAGGCGTCGCCTGTTTCAAATGCGGCACGAAATTGCACGGGCGGTGGCGTGCGTCCAGTTGCTCTCCAAGAATCCCATCCCAACCGGTGCGCACGGCGTTGGTCGAGCCCGGCAAACAGCAAACCAGCGTGCCATTGGCCAAACCGGCCAGCGCACGGGATTGCACAGTCGAAGTACCGATATCGGCCACCGAAATCTGCCGGAACAACTCGCCAAACCCATCCACTTGCTTGTCGAGCAGACAGGCCACCGCTTCCGGCGTGCTGTCGCGACCGGTGAACCCGGTGCCACCGGTGATCAGCACAACCTGCACGACATCGTCGGCGATCCAGTTGGCGACTTGCGCACGAATTTTATAGAGATCATCTTTGAGCAGTACCCGCGCCGCCAGATGGTGGCCGGCGGCCGCCAAGCGGTCGACGAAGACCTGGCCTGAGGTATCGGTTTCCAGGGTTCGGGTATCACTGACAGTCAGCACCGCAATATTCAGCGGCACGAAAAGTACATCAGCCTTGGCTTTCATAGGCTCGTCCAGTTGTAGGAGAAACAGCCCGGTGTTATATCACAGCGCCCCATTTTTTCGCCGCCCCTCTGGAGAGTGCCATGACCTTGAATACGCAATTGCCGCCCTGCTCCATTCTGCTTTTGGCAGGCGGACGCGGCCAACGCATGGGCGGTCAGGACAAAGGTCTGGTGGAATGGCAGGGCGAACCGCTGATTGCACATTTACAGCGCAAGGCGCGCCCTCTGACCGATGACTTGATCATCTCGTGCAATCGCAATCGAGAGCGTTACGCGCCGTACGCCGATCAGTTGGTAGTGGATGACCAAGACGATTTTCCAGGGCCGTTGGCCGGCATTCGTGCAGGCCTGAAAGCCGCTCGCCATAGGCATCTGCTGGTATTGCCCTGCGACGTCCCGCGAATCGACGGCGCCCTGCTGCAGGACATGCGTGAAGCCGCCCGACAGAATCCTGAAAAACCTTTAATGTTGCGTCATGACGGGCATTGGGAACCTCTGTTGTGCGTGATTCCGGTCGCCCTGCTTGCGGCATTCGAAGACGCCTGGAACGCCGGTGAGCGCAGCCCCGGACGGATCATGCGCAACCTCGGCGCCACGGCACTGCAATGTCCCGACAATGACCCGCGACTGGCCAACCTCAACACCCCCGAACTGTTAAATTCGCATAACACTGTGTCAGACTGACACCATTCAAGGAACTCTCACGCCTTGTATACGTCTCAAGCTCAGTAACCAAAAGAATTCCCATTCGGAGACACACTCATGACTCAACGGACCCTCGCCACTTTCATGCTCGCACTGGGCCTGGCTACCCTCGCTGGTTGCTCCTCGCCAACAGTGATCACCTTGAATGATGGTCGCGAAATCCAGGCCGTCGACACCCCGAAATACGATGACGATTCGGGCTTCTACGAGTTCAAACAGCTGGACGGCAAAGAAACTCGCATCAACAAGGATCAGGTTCGTACCGTTAAAGAGCTGTAAGCTCTGGGTCGACGCCAGATACAGAAAAGCCCGCATTCATGCGGGCTTTTTCATGGGCATTCGAAAAGGCTGCAATGTCACCACTGCAAGGTGATGCGGCTTTCGAATTCGCGCGCCTCGCCGGTGACCGGGTCGATAAAACGCAGTCCCTGTGCGAGCAGTTTCAGCGGATTGGCGTAATCATCCTCGACGTCTTTCAGCGCATCCGGATAAAACGGATCGTTGCAGATACTCGCCCCTAACGCAGTCATATGGACACGCAGTTGATGCTTCTTGCCGGTCACCGGATAGAGGCCATAGCGCCAGAGATCGCCGTTCTTCTCTCGAACTTCCACGGCCGTTTCGGTGTTGCTGACACCCGGGCCTTCCTGCATGCGGAAAAACGGCTCGCCATCGACCAGACGACTTTTGTGCACCAGGGGGAATTCCAGCCCAGGCAATGCCGGGGCAATCGCTTCATAGCGCTTGTCGATCTGCCGCGTCGGAAACAGCGACTGATAGGCGGAACGGGTTTGCGGATTGGCCGAGAAAATCACCAGCCCCGCCGTATGCCGGTCAATTCGGTGCAGGGGCACCAGATGGGGATTGTCGAGGCGACGGATGAGTCTGCGCAGCAAGGTCTGCTCGACATATTCGCCGGCCGGCGTCACCGGCAGGAAATGCGGTTTGTCCGCCACCACCAGATGCTCATCGGCATAGAGGATCGACTCGACCACCGGAATCGGTTTTTCATCCGGCACTTCACGAAAATAGTGAATCCGCAGGCCTTCCTTGTAGGCCAGGTCCAGCGCAATCGGCTGCCCCTGACCATCCAGCACCCGGCCCCGAGCGATTCGGTCCAGCCATTGTTCGCGGCCAATGGCACTGAAATGCTCGCACAGGCAGTCGAGTACGGTCAGCCAAGGCCCCGGCGGCAGATAAAGCGTACTGGCCTGACTCTGTGCAGCAGAAAATGTTGGTATGGACATACGGAAATTCGAACCCTCAAGGCAGGCCGGCATTATCCAACACTGCCGAGAACGAACCTAGTCTTCAGGCAGGAATCGATTTGAGCGCCGCCGCTTCAGTGAATTCCTTGAGCCAGCGCAAGACGTCGACAGCCTCCCAGCGGCCCGGGTCATACAAGGCGTAAAGCAGCCCCTGATAACCGACCACATCCAGTTGCCGGTGATAGCCGGCGCGCTGAAACAAGGCTTCGATCTCGGCAAAGCAGGTGTTGAAATGCAGTTTGTTGAACGGCGTCTTGCCTTCCGTGACCAGCCCGTCCAAGCGCAGTTCGAGAACGGCCTCGCGCACCACGTCAACCGACATCCGGTTCACGCTGTTCTTCAACTGTTCGACATTCACCACGGTTCATCCCTCTGACCCAATTACTGTATGAAAATACAGTAACCGAATAAGCCGCAAAGTGCCAAGGGATGGATTGGCAGTGGCGACCAGCGGAATGAGGCAGAAATCGCATCAACCAAGAAATGCCACAACCTCATCGGCACTGAACGGCCAACCCAGTTCCGCCCCGGTATCGACTCGGCGCAGGACTGGAATCCGCAGGCTGTAAGCCTCGTACCAGGACTCGTCATCAGCGATATCCACCAGCTCGACGAGCAAGCCGCGCTCGACGAACTCCATCAGCATGGCTTCCGCGACTTCACACAGATGACACCCCAAAGTACCGAACAACTGACATTCAGGCAGCATGATTGCTCGACCAAAAAAATAGTGCGCCTATTCTAGGCCGCTGCAGAAAACCCGTCGAGCCAGCGCCGCCAAAAGGCTGTAGCGCATTTGTGGCGTCTCACTTGCAAAACCCTGACGCAAATCAGTCCGGTCAAATACCAATTACGCGATGCTCCCCGACTTTTTGCCTCTACGCTTGAGAAGCCAGAGCCTGACATCGGAGTGTCTAGTGTTTGCCAACCTGTTGATCATCCTCGCCTCGTCCCTCGTGGTGATTGCCCTGTTCCGTCGCCTGCGGCTGCCACCGGTATTGGGTTACCTGTGCGTGGGATTGCTGGTCGGGCCGAGTGCATTCGATTGGGTCAACGAAAGCGAACATCTGCCCGATGTGGCTGAACTGGGCGTGGTGTTCCTGCTGTTTTCGCTGGGTCTGGAGTTTTCCCTGTCGAAAATGATTGCACTGCGCCAGGTGGTGTTTCGCCTGGGCAGTCAGCAGGTGATGATCACAGCGGTGCTGTTGGGTCTGCTGTTGATGCTGCTGGGGATGCCGATGACGCCCGCTCTTTTGCTCGGTGCCGGACTGTCGTTGTCGTCCACGGCGATCGTCACCAAAGAGTTGGGCAGCCTCGGTGAGGTGTTCAGCAGCCACGGCCAGAATGCCGTCGGCGTTTTGCTGTTCCAGGACGTGGTTGCGGTACTGCTGCTGACCCTGGTGCCGGTGTTCGCCGGAAGCAGTGATCAGGCCTGGTACTGGGCACTGCCACTGACCCTGGCGAAAACCGTGGTGCTGTTTGTCGGGCTGCTGCTCGCCAGTCGCTGGCTGTTGCCTCGGCTGTTCCATGAAGTCGCCGCCTCGCGCTCGGCAGAACTGTTTGTGCTATTGGCGCTGGTGATTGTGCTGCTGACCGCATGGCTCACCCACCTGCTCGGCTTGTCCCCTGCACTGGGCGCATTTCTCGCCGGCATGCTGCTTGGCGAAAGCCATTACCGGCATCAGATCGAAGCCGATATCCGGCCCTTCCGCGACATTCTGCTCGGGGTGTTTTTTGTCAGCATTGGCATGCTGATCGACCTGCAATTGTTCGTCAGTCACAGCCTCTTGATCCTCGGCCTCACCCTCGGTCTGATGGTGATAAAGGGCATCGTGGTGGCGCTGCTGGTGAAGTGGCGCGGCAGTGACAGTGAAACGGCATGGCGCAGCGGTCTGGCCTTGGCTCAGGGTGGCGAATTCTGTTTTGCGCTGATGGCGCAGATGCAGCAAAACAATCTGATGCCTGCCGAGTTGGGCGCTCTGTTGCTCGCGGCGACATTCTGCTCGATGCTGCTGACACCGCTATTACTGCGCGCGGCGCCACGCATTGCTTTGGCCCTGCACCGCAAGCCCAATCAGGAAGCACAGATCGAGGAGATCAGCGCGCTGAATGCCGACCTCGACAAGCATGTGGTGATTTGCGGATACGGGCGCGTCGGTCAATCCATCGGGCGCTTCATGCGTAACGCGAAGCAGCCTTATATCGCCCTGGACAACGACCCGGTGCGAGTACAGGAAGCAGCCGCCGGGGAAAGTGACGTGCATTACGGCGATTCTTCACGCGCCGATCTGCTCACCGCCGTCGGCCTGTTGCGCGCACGTTTGCTGGTGATTGCCGTGGACCAGAGCGACATCGCCTTGCGCATCCTCAAGGAAGCCCGCCGCCTCAATGCGCATGTGCCGATCCTGGTGCGCACCCGCGACGACAGCCAATGGGCCGAACTGAAAGCCGCCGGCGCCACCGAAGTGGTGCCGGAGTTGTTGGAGTCGAGTCTGATGCTCGCCTCGCACGCGCTGATCATGCTCGGTCTGCCGGCGCATCAAGTGCAGGAGAAAGTCGATCAGGTGCGCATCGATCGCTATCGTCTGCTGCACGGTTTTTATCCCGGGGCCGACGATGAGGAAACCTAATCCTGACTCACGGCGCCGATCTTGTGCAGCGACAGGTCAGCGCCGTAATACTCTTGTTCCTGACTCAGGCGCAGCCCATGCAGCGCCTTGATCACACCGTAAACCACAAAGCCACCGATCAGCGCTACCGCGACGCCGAGCGCGGTGCCGATCAACTGGCTGATCAGGCTGACGCCGCCGAGGCCGCCAAGTGCGGTCTTGCCGAAAATACCGCAGGCGATCCCGCCCCACACACCGCACAAGCCGTGCAACGGCCACACACCCAATACATCATCGATGCGCCATTTGACCTGCGCCGCGGTGAAGCACCAGACAAACAGCGCACCGGCGATGCTCCCGGTCACCAGAGCGCCGACAGGATGCATCAGATCGGAACCGGCGCAGATCGCCACCAGACCGGCCAAGGGGCCGTTATGCAGAAACCCCGGGTCGTTGCGCCCGACGATCAACGCCGCCACCGTGCCGCCAACCATCGCCATCAACGAATTGACCGCTACCAGGCCGCTGACACCTTGCAAGGTCTGCGCACTCATCACGTTGAAGCCAAACCAGCCGACAATCAGAATCCACGAACCCAGCGCCAGAAAAGGAATACTCGACGGCGCGAAGGCCACCAACCGGCCATCGCGATAACGCCCATTGCGCGGGCCGAGCAACAACACCGCCGCCAGCGCCAGCCAGCCGCCCATGGCGTGTACCACTACGGAACCGGCGAAGTCATGGAACGCCGCCCCGAACTGCGCCGTCAGCCAGGCTTGCAGACCAAAGTTGCCGTTCCAGATCATCCCTTCGAAAAACGGATAGATGAATGCCACGATCAATGCCGTGGCGCACAATTGCGGAACGAAGCGCGCACGTTCGGCAATGCCGCCGGAAATGATCGCCGGGATGGCTGCGGCAAAAGTCAGCAGGAAGAAAAACTTCACCAGACTATAGCCATGATCGGCGCTCAGAACGGCCGCCGGCTGCATGAAGGTCACGCCGTAGGAGATCCAGTAGCCTATAAAGAAATAGGCCAGGGTCGAGACGGCAAAATCGCTGAGGATTTTCGACAACGCGTTGACCTGATTTTTCTGCCGAACCGTGCCGACTTCGAGGAAGGCGAAACCGGCGTGCATCGCCAGCACCATCACCGCGCCGATCAAGATGAACAACGTATTGGAGCTGTGAACCAGAGTCTCCACAGCGCTTTGCAGATTTTCCATAAAGAGGCAGACCTGAAAGGTAAAAAAGCACCAAAGCAGTTCATGCGCGCATTTCATGCACCAAGTTGCGACCAAGCAGTCACGGATCCGCAGGTCCGTTGAACCGCTTTGGCGCACAAGGTCGATGTCCTGACACGAACCGGGATTATTTGAGTTAAGGTTTTGCGGCTTGCACGCCCGGCAACAGCGCACGACTACCGGGCAACGCACCACTACATAGCAAAAGCTGTACCAGTCATTTG
The DNA here is from genome assembly GCF_058786735.1 of Pseudomonas sp. FW305-7. Lineage (NCBI taxonomy): Bacteria > Pseudomonadati > Pseudomonadota > Gammaproteobacteria > Pseudomonadales > Pseudomonadaceae > Pseudomonas > Pseudomonas sp. FW305-7. The sequence goes on along the minus strand of NZ_JBYSZA010000006.1, from coordinate 202,322 downwards.
TACTGAACCTTCGCGCAAGGCTCATACTCGAACGCTTCAGACGCCACTTACGGAGATCCAAACATGGCCAGCATCAAGGCAAAGACTGCTCAAGACATTCTGATGAACGATTTCCAGACACTGGTTGCCGACACCGAACGGTTGCTCGAACACACCGCCACTCTGGCCGGTGATCAGGCGGATGAGCTGCGTGAGCAGATCCACGAAAGCCTGTTGCGGGCACGGGAAACCCTGAAGCTGACCGAAGAAACCGTACGCGAACGCGGTCAGGCTGCGGTCACCGCCACCGAAGATTACGTATCGGCCAACCCTTGGCAGTCCGTCGGCATCGCGGCCGGTGTCGGCTTCCTGATTGGCCTGCTGGCTACTCGGCGCTGATCATGTCGATCGGTGAATCCGGCCCGACTGCGGGCACCGCATCCTCCACGCGGCGTCTGGGCGCCGCCGTTCTTGGCTTGCTGCACAGCCATGTCGAGTTGTTCGGCATCGAGTTGCAAGAGCAGAAAGCACGCACCGTCAGCCTGTTGCTGTTTGCGGGTCTGGCGCTGGTGTTTGCCCTGCTGTTGCTGGTCGGTTTGTCGACCTTGGTACTGATCGTGTTCTGGGACACCTATCGCCTGCCCGCGATCATTGGCCTGTGCGTGTTCTATACCCTGGCGGCGGCCTTCTGCGGCTTGCGTTTGAAGGCTGCGGTTTTCGATGAATCCTCGCCCTTCCATGGCACTCTGGAAGAATTGGCCAATGATCGGGAGCGCCTGCTGCCATGAGCCTGCCTGAACTTCCACACAACAGCTCGCGCCGGGAAATGCGCAAGGCGCTGATTCGTCTGCGCATGGAAATGCATCGGCAGGAAATTCGTCATGAAGCCGGGCAAGTGCTGCAACCCCTGCAGCGCATGCGCGGCATGACGCAAAACCTGCAAGGTGGTTTCGGCATCAAACACGCCCCGTTGTGGGGAGTGGCCGCTGTCACGCTGCTGGGTTTTATCACCGGTAAGGGCGCGAAAAGTGGCGGTGTCGGTGGCCTGACGCGGTTGGTTCGTCTCGGCACCAGTCTCGGGCCGCTGATCAGATTGGTCATGCAGAGTTCGGGCAAGCGCTGACCTGACGCATCTGGCTACATTCTTGCAATGACGGCGGGATGAACCTCTTTATCCAGAGGTTCAATCCCGTGCGCCTACCCGGTCGACGGGGTTCAGTCAGAACAAGAACGACTAAGGAGGCCCCGTGATCGACGGGCAACCGCTCGCCTGCTTTCAACCTTTCATAGATACCGCCACCGGACGCATTGCTGGCGTCGAAGCGTTGGGCCGCCTGCGCCAGGCCGATGGGCAACTGACGTCAGTCGGGCCTCTGTTTGCCGACCCGCGCACGCCGGCCATCGCTTTGCGTCGCCTCGACCGGCAGATTCGTGACAACGCCCTCAGCCGTTTGCACGAAGCCCCGGCGGACTGGTTTCTCAGTTTGAACATGTCGCCGCGCTGGATCAGCCGCCTGCGTTCCGACCAAGCCCTGCCCAGCCTCAAGCAGATGGCGCGGCACGGCGTCGATCCACAACGCATCGTGTTTGAAATCACTGAACTGGGCGGCAACAGCCAACGCCTGGCCGAAGTGGTGGCGCGGTATCGCGAGGCTGGTGCGCGAATCGCCATTGATGATTTTGGTGCCGGTTATTCGCAACTGGATCGCGTGCTGGCGCTGCAACCGGATATCCTCAAACTCGACATGCGCCTGTTTCAGGCCGCAGCTCTCGGCGGACCGAGCAGCGACGTGGTCAAGGCCCTGGCGCAGATGGCCGAGAAGACCGGCTGCTGGATCATTGCCGAAGGGGTCGAGACCGAGGCCCAACTGAATTTCGCGCTGGAGTGCGGGTCGCGTTATGTGCAGGGTTTTCTGTTCGCCCGGGCACAAGAGGCGTTTTACCCCACTGACGCGTTCGTGCACCGCTTCGCCGAACTGCGCCAACGCTATGTCCGGCAGAAACTGGCAGAACGCGGGCGTTTGATGCAAATGCGCCAGCAACTCGGCGAGTTGATGACGATCCTGCAAAGTTGGGCCCAGGCCCATGCGCCGCTCAGCGCATTGCCACAATTGGAGGCCTTCCCATGGCTGCTGCGGTTTTATCAGTGCGACCGCCACGGTACGCAACTGACGCCTAACCTGGAATGGCGCCATAACGGCTGGATCGCCGATGACCGCTATCTGGGGCACAACTGGTCATGGCGGCCGTACTTCTACCATTTGCTCGCCGAAGGCTGGGAAGAGCGTCGCCTGACCCTCTCAAACACCTACCGCGATGCCACCAGCAACCAGTATTGCCTGACGGCCGGGCAGTTCTTCGACAATGGCGAACGCCTGCTGCTGATCGACATTGATGCAGCGGGATTGTAGTTCCGCTTGCAGGTGCAAGGCCGAACCCGGAAGCTAGGGCAATTCAGCCATCAGACGGAGAGAATCAGCCTTGGATTGGCATACCCTGCTCAACCGCGAACGCCTCGGAAAGCCGCTGCACAGCCCGCAAGAACTCGGCCGCAGCCCTTTTCACAAAGATCACGACCGCATCATCTTCTCCGGCGCTTTCCGTCGCCTGGGACGCAAGACGCAAGTCCACCCGGTGACCAGCAACGATCACATCCACACGCGTCTGACCCATTCGCTGGAAGTCAGTTGTGTCGGCCGTTCACTGGGCATGCGCGTTGGTGAAACCCTGCGCGGCGCCCTGCCGGAATGGTGCGACCCCAGCGATCTGGGCATGGTCGTGCAATCGGCATGTCTGGCTCACGACATCGGCAATCCACCATTCGGCCATTCCGGTGAAGACGCCATTCGCCACTGGTTTCAACAGGCCGCCGGGCGCGGCTGGCTGGACGGCATGAGCGAAGCCGAGCGCGGTGACTTCCTCAATTTCGAAGGCAATGCCCAGGGTTTTCGGGTGCTCACTCAACTTGAGTACCATCAGTTCGACGGCGGTACCCGCCTGACCTACGCCACCCTTGGCACTTATCTGAAATACCCGTGGACCGCCCGTCACGCAGACTCTCTCGGCTACAAGAAACACAAGTTCGGCTGCTATCAGAGCGAACTGCCATTGCTTGAGCAGATCGCTCACAAACTGGGTCTGCCACAACTGGAAGACCAGCGTTGGGCGCGTCACCCGTTGGTGTACCTGATGGAGGCTGCCGACGATATCTGCTATGCGCTGATCGACCTCGAAGATGGTCTCGAGATGGAGTTGCTGGAGTACGCCGAAGTCGAATCGCTGCTACTCGGGCTGGTCGGCGATGACTTGCCGGAAACCTATCGTCAACTGGGTCCGCAGGATTCGCGGCGGCGCAAACTGGCGATCCTGCGCGGCAAGGCCATTGAGCATCTGACCAATGCGGCGGCGCGAGCCTTCGTCGAGCAACAGGACGCACTGCTCGCTGGCACCTTGCAGGGGGATCTGGTCGAGCATATGCATGGCCCGGCCAAACGCTGCGTGCTGAACGCCAAAGACATCGCCCGCAAGAAAATCTTTCAGGACAAACGCAAAACCCTGCACGAAATCGGCGCTTACACGACGCTGGAGATTCTGCTCAATTCGTTCTGCGGTGCTGCGCTGGAACAACACAACGGGCGCACCCCATCGTTCAAGAGCCGTCGTATCCTCGATTTGCTTGGCAACAACGCACCGGATCCACAGGGTTCATTGCACACGTCCTTTTTGCGCATGATCGATTTCATTGCCGGCATGACCGACAGTTACGCCAGCGACATGGCGCTGGAAATGACCGGTCGCTCCAGTCACTGATCAAACAATATTCAACTGGCCGGCAAGATCGGCCAGTTGACTACATTACAATCACTTGCAACGTCCGATATTAGAGTCGCCGCTCGCGTTTTCAGCGACTTGATGACGCAATGTAACTACATGATACAAACAACCAACTTTTCAGCAGCCACAAGCTTTAAACACCTACAAAAAAGTCTGTCATAGCCAGCATTTGCAAAACGTTCAAAGCAAACTATAAACCGCTGCAAATCCCGCACTTCCTTACGTCGAACCTAGTTTGACCGTAGTCCCTTTCCTCATTAATTGTAGGATTAATCCGATAGCACGACTGAAGCGATGTCAGTTCATGCGAGTGCTCATTCATCTGAGCTAAGGTGCGCGCTTTATTCGTGCTTGTATGGGATTTGATTATGAACTCCGTTTTTATTGTCGACGATCACCCGGTCATCCGTCTCGCCGTTCGCATGCTGCTCGAACATGAAGGTTATAAGGTCGTCGGTGAGACCGATAATGGGGTCGATGCCATGCAGATGGTGCGCGAGTGCATGCCAGACCTGATCATTCTCGATATCAGCATCCCCAAACTCGACGGCCTGGAAGTGCTGGCTCGCTTCAACGCAATGAGTTCGCCATTGAAAACCCTGGTGCTGACGGCCCAATGCCCGACCTTGTTCGGTATTCGCTGCATGCAATCCGGCGCTTCCGGTTATGTCTGCAAGCAGGAAGACTTGAGCGAGTTGGTCAGTGCAATAAAAGCGGTACTTTCCGGTTACAACTATTTCCCAAGTCAGGCATTGAATCCGGTTCGCAGTGACGACATTCGTTATACGGAGCTGGAGCTCTTCAAGTCCGTCAATGATCGCGAATTGATGGTTTTGCAATTGTTTGCCCAGGGTCGCACCAACAAGGAAATCGCCAAGGGCATGTTTCTCAGCAATAAAACCGTCAGCACCTATAAAAAACGCCTGATGCAAAAACTCAAAGCCAAATCCCTTGTAGAACTTATCGAGATGGCCAAACGCAACGCACTCGTGTGAGACCCCGCATGCCCAGTCGTTTAAAGGACTATTTAATGACATTGATCGCCGGCCTGTGCCTGAGCGCCAATGTGTTCGCCATGCCGGTTGCTTCACCGGGCTATGCCTTGCTCAGCCGATCGGCGAGCGAGTCAGTGCCCGTCGCGTTCGAACAGTCTCAACGACAGTGGCTGCAAACCCGTAGTGAGCTGATATTGGGCACTTCCGCGCCGGACTATCCCCCCTTCGACATGACCGTCAGCGGACACGATTATGAGGGCCTGACCGCCGACTATGTCGGCCTGCTCAGTCAAAGCACCGGTTTGCCGATCCGGGTCAAACGCTTTCCCTCGCGCGATGCCGCGATTCGCGCACTGGTCGACGGTCAGGTTGACCTTCTCGGTACGGCGAACGGCTATGAAGCGAATAACGCCAACCTCGCGCTTTCCGCACCCTACGCCAATGATCAGCCCGTGCTCGTCACCCGCGAAGACGATACCCGCTCCCTGACGAATGGGCTCGCGGGATTGCGCTTGAGCATGGTGTATCACTACCTGCCCTTGCACGAGGTCAAGGCGCTGTATCCCAAAGCGCTCATTACTTGCTACCCCTCCTACCAGAATGCAATCAACGCCGTCGCGTTCGATCAGGCCGATGTGTTTCTCGGCGACACCATTTCCACCCACTACATGATCAACAAGGGCTACCTGAACAACGTGCGCATGGCCAATTTCGGCAAGCAGGACGCTCACGGATTCAGTTTCGCCATACGTCGCAACAACCCGCAGTTGCTCGACATCGTCGACACCGTGCTCAACGCCGTGCCACGCAGCGAACGCGAGAACATTGCCAAACGCTGGAGCGCTGGCAGCGATCTGCTGCTGACCGATCAAAAGCTGCAACTGACCGAACGTGAAGAAACCTGGCTCAAACAGCACCCCGTGGTGAAAGTGGTCGTGAACGAGGCTTATGCGCCGCTGACGTTCTTCGACAGTGGCGGCAATTTTCGCGGGATCAGCGCCGATCTGCTTGAACTGATCCGCCTGCGCACCGGCCTGCGTTTCGAGATCCAGCGCAGTCGAAACGACGCCGAGATGATCAGACAGATAGACAGCCATCAGGCCGATCTCATCGCTGCTTTGCTACCCACTGCCGAGCGGGAGAAAACCCTCGATTTCAGTCGACCCTATCTGGAAAACTCTTATGTCCTGCTGACGCGCAAGAGCGCCGACAGCCCGACAAACCTGGGTCAGCTCAAAGGCAAACAACTGGCAATCGCCCAAGGCAACCCGATGGTCGAATACCTGCGACGCGAGTTTCCACGGATCCAGTTGATCGAAACAGCAGACACCTTCAGCGCTGTCTCGCTCCTTGCCGAAGGTCATGTCGACGGCGCGGTGAATTCACTGGTGATCGCCAACTACTTCATTTCTTCGCGGATCTTCGAGCGAGCGCTCCAGATCACTACCACCATTGGCACCGGTCAGGCTGCGTTTTCTCTGGTCACCGCACGGGACAACACCGACCTGGGTTCGATCATCAACAAAGCGTTACTGAGCATTTCCCCGGAAGAACTGGGCGTGATCAATGGCCGCTGGCGCGGTTACTCCACCGCTTCGCAAAACATCTGGCGCAATTACCAGCGCCAGTTCTATCAAGTGATTATCGGCGCCTGCCTGCTCCTGCTGCTCTTGCTGGCCTGGAATGCCTACATGCGACACCAGATCAAGCAACGCAAGGCCGCCGAACGGGCCTTGAACGACCAGTTCGAATTCATGCGCTCGCTGGTCAACGGAACGCCGCATCCGATTTACGTCCGCGACCGCCAGGGTCTGCTGCAAAGCTGCAACGACAGCTACCTCGAAGCGTTCAATGCCAAGCGTGAGGACGTTATCGGCAAAAGCGTCATTCAAGGCACCTTGAGCAACGCCTTCGAAGCTCACGCCTTCCACGCCGATTATCAGCGAGTGGTTGCCGAAGGCACGCCGCTGCTGCTCGACCGACCGCTGCACATCGGCAACCGGCGCCTGACGATCTATCACTGGATACTTCCCTATCGCGATTCCAGCGGCGATGTGCAAGGCATCATCGGTGGCTGGATCGACATCAGCGAACGCCGTCAGCTGTTCGAAGAGTTACGCACCGCCAAGGAGCAGGCCGACGAGGCCAATCGCGCGAAAAGCACGTTCCTGGCCACCATGAGCCATGAAATCCGCACTCCGATGAATGCCGTGATCGGCATGCTCGAACTGACCCTGAGACGCATGGATCAACAGCATCCGGATCGCTCCTCGATCGACACCGCCTACCATTCGGCCAAGGATCTGCTCGGGCTGATCGGCGATATTCTCGACATCGCACGGATCGAGTCCGGTCGCCTGAGCCTGTGCCCGGAACGAGTCAATCTGGTCGACACGGTGACGTCCGTCGCGAGGATCTTCGACGGCCTCGCCCGGCAGAAGAATCTCGCCCTGCAAGTCATCTTCAATCCGCCGGATATGGCGGTCGATGTTCATCTTGATCCGTTGCGCTTCAAGCAAGTGCTGTCGAACCTGGTGAGCAATGCCATCAAATTCACCGAACAAGGCCACATCAGGATTACCGTGGATCTCATGACCACCGACATGACTGAGCGCGCGCTGATGCAACTGAGCGTTCAGGACAGCGGTATCGGGATCGCCGCAGAGGATCAGCAGCGCTTGTTCGAACCCTTCGCCCAAGCGGAAAACAGCCATCAGCAGGCCCGCAGCGGCGCAGGGCTGGGGCTGGTCATCAGTCGCAACCTGTGCGAAATGATGGGAGGTCAGTTGCAGTTGAGCAGCCAGCCCGGCATAGGCACGCAAGTCTGTGTTTCGCTGCCGCTGGAAACCTTGCCTGCACAAGTCAGCACAGCCAAGGACGAGCCCTCGATAAAGACATCCCAGACGCCCCTGCGTGTGCTGGTGGTGGACGACCATCCGGCCAACCGGTTGTTGATGTGCCAACAACTGGAGTTCCTCGGCCATCACTTCAGCATCGCCGAAAACGGCTGCAGCGGGCTGAAACTGTGGCAGGAAGGTGGCTTCGATCTGGTGATTGTCGACTGCAACATGCCGTTGATGAATGGCTATGAACTGACTCGCGCCATTCGCCAGCAGGAGCTGCAGAACCGCTGCCCACCCTGCATCGTGCTGGGTTTCACGGCTAACGCCCAACCCGAGGAAATCCAGCGTTGCAAACAGGCCGGCATGAACGACTGTCTGTTCAAACCCTTGAGCCTGAGTCTGCTTAGCCAGTGGGTCGATGGCATCACCCCGGCGTCTCGCCCCCCCGTTTTCAACCTGCAAAGCCTGAACATGTTGACCGGCGGCAGTCCTGCGCAGGCCAAACGACTGTTGGTTGAACTGCTCAAAAGCAGCCGTCTCGATCGCCAGGAACTGCTCGGACTGTCACCACAGCAGGATCGCGGCGCGTTGGCGGTGGTCGCCCACAAGATCAAGGGGGCGGCGCGCATCGCCCAGGCAGTGCGCGTGATCGAATGTTGCGAGGCCCTTGAACAAGCCTGTGCACAGGCAATGGACACCGATGAGATCAATCGCCGTTGCGAGGCGAGCAACCGGGCGATGGTCGAACTGGAGCAAGCCTTGCAGCAACAATTGGCATCGTCTGATCAAGGCGCAATGAGCTTGCCTTAACTATGCTTTGGCGCTGAGCAGTGAGTTAAACCATCATGGAGAACCGGAAATGCCCAGCCCACTGCGCCCGGAACAACGCCGGTTCCCGCTGCACGTGCACATCAGTGTCATGTTCACCTTTCTCCTGCTGCTCACGGGCGTGGTGCTGGGACTGTTCAATTACCGCCAGACAACGCAGATCATCCTGTCGAGCAGCGAGAAGCTGTTCGACAGGATCGAACAGGACGTGCGCCTGGACATGTCCGCGACCTATCAACCGATCCGGCACTTGCTCAGCCTGCTGGCAGACAACCCCGCGACCCAGGCTGCGCGCCTCGAACAACGCTTGCCGTTGCTCAGGCCGTTCAGCCAGTCGCTCACGGACAACCCGAACCTCGCCTCGTTGTACCTGGGGTATGCCAATGGCGATTTCTTCATGGTCCGCCCATTGCGCAGCACCGCCCTGAAGACGCTGCTCAAAGCTCCGGACGCAGCGGCGTATCAGGTCTGGAGCATCGAGCATGGCCCGCAAGGCAACCTGCGCTCGCAATCGCTGTTCTTCGATCAGGCACTGACGCTGATCAGCCGCCAGGACAATCCCGAGGAACCCTACGATCCGCGCAGCCGCGCCTGGTTCGTCAATGCCCGTCAGCACAGCGAACAGATCACCACCGAACCCTACGTGTTTTTCTCCACCCATAATGTCGGTACGACCCTGGCCCGGCGCAGTGGCGAGAATGCGGTGATCGGCGCCGACCTGACACTGGCCACCCTGTCTGCCACCTTGAGCAAACATGTGGTGACGCCGTCCACCGAAATCGCCCTGTTCGATGCCGACGGCAATGCCGTGGCCTACCCCGACAGTCGCCGTCTGATCGTCGATGACAGCACCGCGCATCTGGCCAAAGCGGCCGACTTGAGCCCGAGTCTGCACGCGCTGCTGTCCGGTGCACGCACGGGCAATCGCCTTGAAGCGGCTGGCCGCCAGTGGATTGTGGCCCGCAGCAGCATTGCCGAAGGCGGTCCGAAAGGCTTGCAATTGGCGTTGCTGGTGCCGGAGGACGAACTGCTGGTCGACGCCTATCGCATGCGCTGGCAGGGCGCGCTGATCACCTTGGCCACCTTACTGCTGTGCCTGCCATTGGGCTGGGTGATCTCGCGGATTCTGGTCAAGCCGTTGCACGCATTGGTCAAGGAAGCCGACGCAATCCGCAGTTTCGACTTCAATTTCCCGCTGACCCGACGCTCGCCGGTGCTGGAAGTCGACCAATTGAGCGTGTCGATGGCGCGCATGAAAGACACGCTGGCGAGTTTCTTCCGCATCACTGACACCCTCGGCGCCGAAACCCGATTCGCCCCGCTGCTGCAACGGGTGCTGTTCGAAACGGTGCAGATTGCCCAGGCACAGGCCGGACTGATTTATCTGCGAGAAAACGACGGTACGCGCATGGAACCTTACGGTCTGGTGATCGATGGCATACCGCATGCACCGGAGGCGTTCGAGATCCAGGGTCACGATCTGCAAAACAGCAAAGGCCCGGTGTGGTTCGAGCAGTTGGTCGGCAGCAACAATGTAGTCAGCAACTTTGGCGTTGATCAGGCCGGTGACCTGCAGAAAGTCTTGTTCGCGATGGCCTCGCCCCGCGTACATCTGATCGGCATTCGCCTGCACAACCGCCATGACCAAACCATCGGCCTGCTGATCCTGCTGGTCAACGACAGCGGCACCGCGGCCGATCTGGAAAAACTGCGACCCGACCGCATCGCTTTCCTGCAAGCAGTGTCCGGCGCCGCCGCAGTCAGCATCGAGAGCCAGCGCCTGCAAGCCCGGCAGAAGCAACTGCTCGATGCTTTCATTCAGTTGCTCGCCGGCGCCATCGACGCCAAGAGCCCGTATACCGGCGGGCATTGCCAGCGCGTGCCGGAACTGACCCTGATGCTCGCCCAGGCAGCTGCGGCGAGTCAGGCGCCCGCCTTCAGTGCCTATCAGCCCACCGAAGACGAGTGGGAGGCCCTCCACATTGCCGCGTGGTTGCATGATTGCGGCAAGGTCACGACGCCGGAGTATGTGGTCGACAAGGCGACCAAACTGGAAACCATCAACGACCGTATCCACGAGATCCGCACGCGTTTCGAAGTGCTCAAGCGCGATGCCTGGATCAGTTACTGGCAGGCACTGGCTCTGGGTGGAGACGAACTGTCAATTGCCGCATTGCGCGATGCGACCCTGACGGCACTGGACGAGGACTTTGCCTTTGTTGCCCGTTGCAACCTGGGCAGTGAAGCGATGGCCGAGGCCGATCTGCAACGACTGAATGATCTGTCCCAGCACACCTGGATGCGCACCCTGGATGACCGCCTGGGCGTGTCGTGGGAAGAAAACCGGCGTCAGGCCCTAACACCCGCGCCGACCTTGCCAGTCAGCGAAAAGCTGCTCGCAGACAAGCCCGAACATCTGCTCGAACGTGACAGAAACGAGTTGATCCCGGAAGACAATCCGTGGGGGTTCAAGCTGGACGTGCCGCGTTACAAATATAATCGCGGTGAGTTGTACAACCTGAGCATCACCCGCGGCACGCTGACCCGCGAAGAGCGCTACATCATCAATCACCATATGGTGCAGACGATCATGATGCTCAGCCACCTGCCCTTCCCCGGCCACCTCGACAGCATTGCCGAGATCGCCGGTGGTCATCATGAAAAAATGGACGGCACCGGTTACCCGAAACGCCTCAAGCGCGAAGAAATGAGCCTGCCGGCGCGGATGATGGCGATTGCCGATATTTTCGAGGCACTGACCGCGGCCGATCGCCCGTACAAGAAAGCCAAGACATTGAGCGAAGCGTTGGGGATCATGGCGACCATGTGCCGCGAGGCGCACATCGACGCGCAGCTGTTCGGACTGTTCATCAGCGATGGCGTGTACATGCAGTACGCCGTGCGTTTTCTCGATCCCCGGCAGATCGATGCCGTGGACCCGGCCAGCCTGCTGCACAAGGCTGGCCTTGCCGCGTGATCAGCAATCGGTCAGACGCAGGAAAATCGCCGCCAGTTGCTCGATACCGGCCTGATCATCCGCGCCGAAACGGGCGAGCTTCGGGCTGTCGAGATCGAGCACGCCGATCAGACGCCCCTCTTTGACCAACGGCACCACCAGTTCACTGTTCGAGGCACTGTCGCAGGCGATATGACCGGGAAACGCATGCACGTCTTCAACCCGCTGCGTCTGCAGGCTGGCCGCGGCAGCGCCACAGACACCGCGACCGAACGGAATGCGCACACAAGCGATCTGGCCCTGGAACGGGCCGAGCACCAGTTCTTCGTTGCGATTGAGGTAAAAACCGGCCCAGTTCAGATCATCGAGCTGGTTGAACAGGAATGCCGAAAACTGCGCGGCGTTGGCGATGAAATCGCGCTCGTCCGCCAACAGCGATTCCAGTTGTGCGGCCAACATGCCATAGCCTTCGAGGCCCTGGCCGCTTTGTTGCAAATCAATCATGCCTTGTGCTCCAACAATTTCAGTCCCACCCAGTAACGGGCGAATTGGTACGCGCAACGTCCGTTGCGATTACCGCGGCCGGTGGCCCAACGTACGGCGAGGATATCCAGTGCTTCGTCACGCTGCCAGCTCAGGCCGGCCTTGGCGGCCAACTGGCCGATCCAGTGCTCGACGACATTCAGGAAGTGCTCTTGAGTAAACGGGTAAAACGACAACCACAGACCAAAGCGGTCCGACAGCGCGATCTTGTCTTCCACCGCTTCGCTGGGATGCAGTTCGCCATCGACGCGCTTCCAGTTCTCGTTGTCGCTTTCCTTCTCCGGCACCAGATGGCGACGGTTGGAAGTGGCGTACAGCAAAACGTTGTCCGGCGCCTGCTCCAGCGAGCCGTCGAGCACGCTTTTGAGCACACGGTAATCGCCTTCCCCGGATTCGAACGACAGGTCGTCGCAGAACAACACAAAACGTTGCGGCAGTTTGGCGATCTGCTCGACCACTCGCGGCAAGTCGGCCAGGTGATCGCGCTCGATCTCGATCAGCCGCAGGCCTGCGCCGGCATGTTCCGCGAGCAATGCGCGTACCAGCGAGGATTTGCCGGTACCGCGCGAACCCCAGAGCAACGCGTGGTTCGCCGGCATGCCATCGAGAAACTGCTGGGTATTGCGGCCCAGTTGCTCCAGTTGCCGATCAACGCCGATCAGGTCGGACAGGCGCATGTCGAGGCTGACTTCCAGTGGCAGCAGGTACCCGCTGCGGCCGTCACGCTGCCAACGCGCGGCCAGACAAGTGCCCCAGTCGATCACCGGGCGCGGTGCCGGCAACAGCGGTTCGATCCGCGCCAGAACCGACTCGGCGCGTTCAAGAAAAGCATTCAATCGGGAATCCACGTCTTCTCCTCGGGCACGTTCACAGTAATGATGACGATCCAGCGACGACACGCAGATCAAAATTCTCGCCCCGCGCCTTGTTACAAGGCGATTCGGGAACCTCGGTATCGATACATGATCGACTATGCTTGAGCAGCGAAGGGAAACGGAAGTGGTTCAACACCCCATGGATATCAAATTCACCCACCGGCTGTCGTACAAGCAAGCCAGGCTTACTGTGCTGGTCGGGTTCATTCTGGGCACGCTGCTCAGCCTGCTGCAAATCGGCATCGATTATGCCAGTGAAGACGCCTCCATCAACCGTGAAATCCTGTCTTTGCTGGAAATCAGCCATAACCCGGCATCACGCATCGCCTACAACATCGATGCCGAACTGGCTCAAGAACTCACGTTGGGCCTGTTGCGTTCCCCGGCCATCATTTCTGCGCAACTGACCGACAACAACAATACCGTGCTGGCCAGCGTCAAACGCCCCGAGCTGCAAAGCGGCTATCGGCTGATCAGCGACTTCCTGTTCGGCGCCAAGCGCCAATTCGAAGATCGACTGTATCTGGATCATCTGCCCAATGAATCGCTGGGAGTCCTGAGCCTTGAGGTTGACACCTATGCGTTCGGCAGCCGCTTTCTGCGTCGCGCCGAAGTCACCCTGCTCAACGGTTTCGCCCGCAGCCTGATCCTCACCGGCATCCTGTTGGCGCTGTTCTACGTGATGTTGACCAAACCGCTGGTGCGGGTGATCCGCGAACTCAGCGGGCGTGATCCGCGCAGCGCCGAACCGACCACGCTGGAATGCCCGAGCGGCCACGGCAATGATGAAATCGGCGTACTGGTCAAAGTCGCCAATCAGCAATTCGAGAACATCGCCACCGAGATCCAGCAGCGACGCAATGCCGAAAACCGTCTGACCGACTACCTCGGCCAACTGGAAAACATCGTTTCGGCGCGAACCGCCGAACTCAAGGCGATCAACGCCCGGCTCAGCCAGTCCAATCAGGAACTCGAAGTCGCCCGCAGCACCGCGCTGGAAATGGCTGAAGCACGCTCGGCATTTCTCGCCAACATGAGTCACGAGATCCGTACACCGCTCAACGGTCTGCTGGGGATGATCGCGCTGTCGCTCGACGGGCCACTGAATGCCGAACAGCAGCAACAACTGTCGATCGCCCACGACTCAGGCAAGGTGCTGGTGGAGTTGCTCAACGACATTCTCGACCTGTCGAAATTCGACGCAGGGCAACTGGAGCTTGAGCACATTCCCTTCGATCTCGGCTCATTGATCGAAGACACCGCCAACCTGCTGTCGCAGAACGCGGCGCCCAGCGTCGAGTTGACCTGCCTGATCGATCCGCACTTTCCGGCGCTGGTCCTGGGCGATCCGACCCGGGTTCGGCAGATCGTCAGCAATCTGCTGTCCAACGCTCTGAAATTCACCCGTTTCGGCCGGGTGGATGTGCGCTTGTCGACCTACAAGGATGGCGTACGCATCGAGGTCTGCGACACCGGTATCGGCATCGCGCAGGAAGCCCAGGTGAAAATCTTCCAGCCGTTCACCCAGGCGGGTGCCGGCATCACCCGCCAGTACGGCGGCACCGGGCTGGGACTGGCGCTGACTTACAACCTTTGCGAAGCGATGCAGGGGCGCCTGACCATCAGCTCCGAGACCGGCTTCGGCAGCCAGTTCTGCGCCGAACTGCCACTGCCCTGCCATACCCGCGCTCTGCCGCCGACGCAGCTGCACGGCAAAGTTCTCGCCATTACCGCAGCCAGCAGCGGTCTGGCGGAGTTGCTCCGCAGTCTGCTGCCGGTCTGGGGACTTGAATACGAACAACGCACGATCGACGACTCGCTGTTGGGGCTGACGCCAGATGTGCTGATTACCGATTGTCCGGAGTGCCTGTTCGGGCTGCGTCCAACCCTCACCGCGCCCATCTTGCTGGTGACTGCCTATGGCAGTTTTCTGCCCAGCGAAGAAGCGGCGGCGCTCACCCCTCTGCAGCAACAGGCGCGACCGTTGGCGCGTAATGCGCTCTACCAGAATCTGCGACGGACCTTGCATCCCGAGGTCGCCACCATCAACGATACGCAGTTGGAAACGACGCCATTGGTACGCCGCGGAAAAGTGCTGCTGGTCGAGGACAACCCGGTCAATCAACTGGTGGCCAAAGGCATGCTCGGTAAACTCGGCTGTGATGTCGTCGTCGCCGCCCATGGCGCCGAAGCGCTGGATCAACTGGAGTATCACGCCTTCGATCTGGTGCTGATGGACTGCAATATGCCGGTGATGGACGGCTACGAAGCGAGCCGGCAAATCCGCCAGAGCGGACGCTGGCCAAACCTGCCGATCGTTGCCCTGACCGCCAACGCCATGTCCGAAGAACGCGAGCGCTGCCGGGCGGCGGGCATGAGCGACTATCTGGCCAAGCCGTTCCGCCGTGAAGAATTGGCGGCCCTGCTGGATCAGTGGATTGCGCCTACGACAGCGCCTTGATCTGCCCGAGCAGTTGATCGAGACCGTCGCGCAAGGCATTGAGCTGGTCCAGGTCCACCCCGCTGTCGCAAAGCAATCGCGCCTTGAGCGGCCCGACCTGTTCGCGAAGTGCCAGCCCGGCAGGTGTCAGACTCAGATGCACTTCACGCTCATCACGCGCCGAACGCTGACGCTGAACCAGTTGCAACTGCTCCAGGCGCTTGAGCAACGGCGTCAGCGTGCCGGAGTCCAGCGCCAGACGCTCACCCAAGGCCTTGACCGTCGGCTGCTCCGGTGCACTGTCCTGCCACTCCCACAACACCAGCATGGCCAGGTATTGCGGGTACGTCAGGCCGAGCTGATCGAGCATCGGCTTGTAGCCACGAATCACCGCCCGCGAAGCGGCGTACAACTTGAAGCACAACTGACTGTCGAGCTTCAGCGAATCAACCGACAGTTTATTCATTTGAGCAGAGCTTCGATCTCGCGGCTCAGATCCTGCGGCTTGGTAGCAGGGGCAAAGCGCTTGACCAAGTGGCCATCCTTGCCGATCAGGAACTTGGTGAAGTTCCACTTGATGCCTTGCGAGCCGAGCACGCCCGGAGCACGTTTTTTCAGTTGTACGAACAGCGGATGGGCGCCTGCACCGTTGACTTCGATCTTCTTGAACAGCGGGAAGCTGACGCCGTAGTTCAGCTCACAGAACTCGCTGATCGCGCCCTCGTTGCCCGGCTCCTGTTTGCCGAACTGGTTGCACGGGAAACCCAGCACCACCAGGCCCTGATCCTTGTAGGTCTGCCACAACTCTTCCAGACCTTTGTATTGCGGAGTGAACCCGCACTTGCTGGCGGTGTTGACCACCAGCACCGCTTTGCCAGCGTAATCGGCGAGGGTCTTTTGCTCGCCCTTGATATTGGTGACAGGGATATTCAGCAGGTTGTCGCTCATGGGTCGGCTCCGCGGGTTATCGGGAAAGGCCAAACATAGCGAGCAATTAAATTGTGCGCAATTTAATTATCCGAAAGGCGACCCGCAGGTCGCCCACTCAATTACTCGCGTGGTTCGAGATTCAGGCACACCGAATTGATGCAATAGCGCAAACCGGTCGGCGCCGGGCCGTCCGGGAACACGTGCCCCAAGTGTGCATCGCAGCGGGCGCATTTCACTTCGGTACGGATCATGCCGTGGCTGGTGTCGCGGATCTCGGTCATGGCGCTTTCGCCGATCGGCGCGTAAAAGCTCGGCCAGCCGCAGCCGGAATCGAATTTGGTCTTGGAATCGAACAGCGCTTCGTTGCAGCAGACACAGTGATAGACACCATCGGTCTTGGTGTCGTTGTATTTGCCGGAGAACGGTCGCTCGGTGGCGCTCAGACGGCACACGTTGTACTGCTCGGGGTCGAGCATGGCTTTCCATTCTTCCAGGGTTTTTTGCAACTTTTCCATCATCACACCTCAGCGGCTGAAAAAGCCCGATCTGTACCTTTTCCACGGATCGGGCGGCACGTATGATTGCGCCTCGTCACGCGCCAGTCTGGCAGCCAGACCGGGCGCATTCAAACGGATTCTCGGCGCCAAGGCGCAAGACTTCGCCTGTGTGAAGACGCAGGAATCCCAGTACGGTTGTCCATCCGCCGCCTGGATCGTTCATTTTCGGGATCACATCGCCATGCAGTTCAGCAAATCGAACAAGCTCGCCAAC
The DNA here is from genome assembly GCF_058786735.1 of Pseudomonas sp. FW305-7. Lineage (NCBI taxonomy): Bacteria > Pseudomonadati > Pseudomonadota > Gammaproteobacteria > Pseudomonadales > Pseudomonadaceae > Pseudomonas > Pseudomonas sp. FW305-7. The sequence goes on along the minus strand of NZ_JBYSZA010000006.1, from coordinate 185,328 downwards.
GTCTGCTACGACATTCGCGGCCCGGTGCTCAAGCACGCCAAACGTCTGGAGGAGGAAGGTCAGCGCATCCTCAAGCTGAACATCGGCAACCCCGCGCCGTTTGGTTTCGAAGCGCCGGACGAAATCCTTCAGGATGTGATCCGCAACCTGCCGACCGCGCAAGGCTACAGCGACTCCAAAGGCCTGTTCAGCGCGCGTAAGGCGGTGATGCAGTACTACCAGCAAAAAAATGTTGAAGGTGTCGGCATCGAAGACATCTACCTGGGTAACGGCGTGTCCGAGCTGATCGTGATGTCGTTGCAGGCCCTGCTCAACAACGGCGACGAAGTGCTGGTGCCGGCCCCGGATTATCCGCTATGGACCGCTGCCGTGAGTCTGGCCGGTGGTAACGCCGTGCATTACCTGTGCGACGAAGGCGCCGACTGGTTCCCGGACCTGGCCGACATCAAGGCCAAGATCACTCCGAACACCAAGGCGATGGTGATCATCAACCCGAACAACCCGACCGGCGCGGTGTATTCGAAGGAAGTGTTGCTGGGCATGCTGGAACTGGCCCGTCAGCACAATCTGGTGGTGTTCTCCGACGAGATCTACGACAAGATTCTGTATGACGACGCCGTACACATCTGCACCGCTTCGCTGGCCCCGGACCTGCTCTGCCTGACCTTCAACGGTCTGTCGAAGTCCTATCGCGTGGCCGGTTTCCGCTCCGGCTGGATCGCGATTTCCGGGCCGAAACACAATGCCCAGAGCTACATCGAAGGCATCGACATGCTCGCCAACATGCGCCTGTGTGCCAACGTGCCGAGCCAGCATGCGATCCAGACCGCGCTTGGCGGTTATCAGAGCATCAACGACCTGGTATTGCCGCAGGGCCGCCTGCTGGAACAGCGCAATCGCACCTGGGAGCTGCTCAACGACATTCCGGGCGTGAGCTGCGTCAAACCGATGGGCGCACTGTATGCGTTCCCGAAGATCGACCCGAAGGTCTGCCCGATCCACAACGACGAAAAATTCGTCCTCGACCTGCTGCTCTCCGAGAAATTGCTGGTGGTGCAGGGCACCGCGTTCAACTGGCCGTGGCCAGACCACTTCCGCGTCGTCACCCTGCCCCGCGTCGATGATCTGGAAATGGCTATCGGTCGTATCGGCAACTTCCTCAAGTCCTACCGCCAGTAACTGCCCATCAGTGCGCAACGGCCCGAACGTTGCGCACTGTCTGATTCAGCAACACTTCTGCGTTCCCCGCCTCCGCGCGCCTTCTACACTTGCGATTCGTACCCGTCACTTGCGTCTGACGCAATGGCGACGGGTCGCGGCTGTCCGTCGTCCGTGTCGGAGTCTGTCGTGGGAAATGGGTCGTGCGCCGAGGAAACCGCTGTAGGACACAGTTTGAAATAGTCACTCGGTTGAATAGCCCGGTGCAGCACCTTATATACCCCGCAGTACGCTACATCTTTAGCTTGAGGAGATTTCTACAACCATGATGCGCATCCTGCTGTTTTTGGCCACTAACCTGGCGGTCGTGCTGATAGCCAGCATCACCCTGAGCCTGTTCGGCTTCAACGGGTTCATGGCGGCCAACGGGGTTGATCTCGACCTCAGTCAGCTGCTGGTTTTCTGTGCGGTCTTTGGTTTCGCCGGCTCGCTGTTCTCGCTGTTCATCTCCAAGTGGATGGCGAAGATGAGCACCGGCACCCAGATCATCAGCCAGCCACGTACCCGGCATGAGCAATGGCTGCTGCAAACTGTCGAGCAACTGTCCCGCGAAGCCGGGATCAAGATGCCCGAGGTCGGTATATTCCCGGCCTACGAAGCAAATGCCTTCGCCACCGGCTGGAACAAGAACGACGCACTGGTCGCGGTCAGCCAGGGCCTGCTCGAACGCTTTTCGCCAGACGAAGTGAAAGCCGTGCTGGCCCACGAAATCGGTCACGTGGCCAACGGTGACATGGTCACTCTGGCGCTGATCCAGGGCGTGGTGAACACCTTCGTGATGTTCTTTGCGCGGATCATCGGCAACTTCGTCGACAAGGTGATCTTCAAGAACGAAGAAGGTCAGGGCATCGCCTATTACGTGGCAACCATTTTCGCTGAACTGGTCTTGGGCATCCTGGCCAGCGCGATCGTCATGTGGTTCTCGCGCAAACGCGAATTCCGCGCCGACGAAGCCGGTGCTCGCCTGGCCGGTACCAGCGCAATGATTGGCGCTCTGCAGCGTCTGCGCGCCGAACAGGGCCTGCCGGTACACATGCCGGACACCCTGAATGCGTTTGGCATCAACGGTGGCATCAAACAGGGCTTCGCCCGCATGTTCATGAGCCACCCACCGCTGGAAGAGCGTATTGACGCCTTGCGTCGTCGCGGTTGATTCAACCGATGTAACAATGAAAAAGGCCCGCAGTGATGCGGGCCTTTTTTGTTGGCTTGATTAACGGGATGTTCCTGATGGCACCATCGCTGGTTAGCCAGCTCCCACAGGGTCCAGGAGGTTTTCAGTATTTCCGATACACCACAGATCACTGTGGGAGCTGGCTTGCCAGCGATGTGGCCGGCAATTCCAGGAAAATTCTACCGCCCGGAAACCCGATAAACCCGCTCCTCCAGCCGCGTCACGCCAGCCTGCAAGAACTTCCAGCTCTCGCCCAGCACATCCTGCTCTTCCAGCTTCTGGACCTGCCAGTCATTCCCCAGCAAGCGCTGCACCTCAGCATCCGACACGGCAAACGGTGGCCCGGGCATCTGCGCCTGATCGTAGTCCAGCGTAATCAGCAAACCCTGCAAGCCTTCCGGCAAGATACTCAGCAAATGCGCCGCGTATTGCTCACGCATCGCTGGCGGCAACGCGATCAACGCGGCGCGGTCGTACAGCGCCGTGCAATCAGCGACATCCTCGGCCTTTAACGCAAAGACATCACCGCACCACAACTCGATAGCTCCCGCGCGATAGACCTTGAACGCGCCGCCTTCGCTGACTTCAGGTTGCAAATGCTGCTCGCTGAAAAAATCCTCGACGGCCTTTTCCGACAGTTCGATGCCCAGCACCTGATGGCCGCGCCCGGCCAGCCACAGCAAATCCAGACTTTTCCCACACAACGGCACCAGCACGCGAGCCTGCGCTGCAACCGCCAGATCCGGCCAGTGCCGCTGCAAATACGCGTTGACCTCGGGCTGATGAAAGCCGATCTGGTTCGATTCCCACTTCTTGTGCCAAAACTCAGGCTGCATGTATCACTCCCAAAAAATCGATCAAAAAGCGTTAAAACTTATATTAGATTTAGATCAATGATCTGACTGAAGATGGGCCATCTTAACGCTCAGGAACCCATCATGTTTCCCAGCCTGTTTATTTCTCATGGTTCACCCATGCTTGCGCTGGAACCCGGCGCCAGCGGCCCGGCATTGGCGCGACTGGCTGCCGAACTGCCCAGGCCGAAAGCCATCGTGATTGTCTCCGCACACTGGGAGAGCCACGAACTATTAGTCAGCAGCCATCCGCAACCCGAGACCTGGCACGATTTCGGCGGCTTCCCCCGGGGACTGTTCGAAGTGCAGTACCCGGCGCCGGGTGATCCACAACTGGCTGCTGAAGTCGCCCATCTGCTGAGCGCCAGCAACCTGCCGGCACGTCTTGATCCGCAACGACCGTTCGATCACGGCGTGTGGGTGCCGTTGTCGCTGATGTACCCGCAGGCGGATATTCCGGTGGTACAGGTTTCGCTGCCGAGTCGCGGTGGCCCCGCGCTGCAAACCCGGGTTGGCCGTGCGTTGGCCGGCCTGCGCGAACGAGGGATTCTGCTGATCGGTTCCGGCAGCATCACCCATAATCTGCGCGAGCTGGACTGGCACGCCGGTCCAGAGAGCGTCGAGCCGTGGGCGCGGGACTTCCGTGACTGGGTGATCGACAAGCTTGCGGCCGATGACGAAGCAGCCCTGCATGATTACCGCCAGCAGGCACCAAATGCAGTGCGTAGCCATCCGAGTGATGAGCATTTGTTGCCGTTGTATTTTGCGCGGGGTGCGGGAGGCGAGTTCAGCGTGGCGCATACAGGCTTCACCATGGGTGCGCTGGGCATGGATATTTATCGTTTCGGCTAACGCGATCGCTGGCAAACCAGCTCCCACAGGGTTTTGTATAAACCCAAACAGCAGGCAAAAAAAATCCCCGAACCAGTCGGGGATTTTTTATGTTCGATCAATCAGCCCAAGGGCCGATCAATCTTCGCGATAGCGACGCAGCTTCAACTGCTTGCCAGCAACGCGAGTGTCCTTCAGCTTGGTCAGGAGTTTGTCCAGACCATCTTCCGGCAGCTCGACAAGGCTGAAGCTGTCACGCACCTGGATGCGACCGATCGCTTCACGGGCCAGACCGCCTTCGTTGAGGATGGCGCCCAGCAGGTTTTTCGCAGCGATACCGTCACGCGCACCCAGCGCGGTACGGCAACGAGCACGACCTTCGCCCAAAGGCATTGGCGCACGACGCTCGCGATCACCACGATCCGGACGATCACCGGAACGCTCAGGACGGTCGCCACGCGGTGCGTTGTTCGGCACCAGTGGACGCTCCTTCTCGATCGCTGCCAGGTTCAGCGCTTGACCGTTGGTAGCCTTGCGCAGCAGCGCAGCAGCCAGAGCACGCGGCGAGCAGCCGATGTCAGCGGTCAGACGATCGAGCAACTCACCGTGAGTCGATTCGGCATCAGCAACCAGCGGCGACAGGCTGTTGGTCAGCTTCTTGATGCGCGCATCGAGAACGGCCTGAGCGTCCGGCAGGCGAACTTCAGCAACCTTCTGACCGGTTACACGCTCGATCACTTGCAGCATGCGGCGCTCACGCGGAGTCACCAGCAGCAGTGCTCGACCTTCGCGACCGGCACGGCCGGTACGGCCGATACGGTGCACGTAGGACTCAGGATCGTACGGCATGTCCACGTTGAACACGTGAGTGATACGCGGAACGTCCAGACCACGAGCAGCTACGTCGGTCGCCACAACGATGTCCAGACGGCCATCTTTCAGCGAGTCGATGACGCGCTCACGCTGGTTCTGGGCGATGTCACCGTTCAGCGCAGCGGCTTTGTAGCCTTTGGCGTCGAGGGCACTGGCCAGGTCCAGAGTCGCTTGCTTGGTGCGCACGAACATGATCAGTGCGTCGAAGTCTTCCACTTCCAGCAAGCTGAGAACGGCCGAAGTCTTCTGGTCAGCGTGAACCAACAGGTGAGCCTGTTCGATCGCGGTAACGGTTTGAGTCTTGGTCTGGATCTTGACGTGTTGCGGATCGCGCAGGTGGCGTTCGGCAATGGCGCGGATCGACTGCGGCAGGGTAGCCGAGAACAAAACGGTCTGACGGGTCGCTGGCAGAGCCTTGAAGATGACTTCCAGGTCATCCATGAAGCCCAGCTTCAACATTTCGTCAGCTTCGTCGAGAACCAGGTGGTTCACGGTCGACAGGACTTTCTCGTCGCGACGCAGGTGGTCACACAGACGACCCGGGGTAGCGACAACAATCTGTGCGCCGTTACGGATAGCCTTGAGCTGCGGGCCCATCGGCGCGCCGCCGTAAACGGCGACAACGGTAACGCCTGGCATTTGCTTGGCGTAGGTTTCAAAAGCGGTTGCTACTTGCAGCGCCAACTCTCGGGTTGGCGCCAGGATCAGGGCTTGCGGTTCGCGCTTGGCAGGATCGATGCGGTGCAGAATAGGCAGTGCGAACGCGGCGGTTTTACCGGTACCGGTTTGCGCCTGGCCAATCATGTCCTGGCCGGCCATGATGATCGGGATCGATTGCTGCTGAATCGCCGAAGGCTCTTCGTAGCCGGTCGCTGCGACGGCTGCAAGAATATTCGGGTTAAGATTAAAAGCGGCGAATCCGCCGGTTTCCTGGGTCATGGGTCTGCCTCTAAGTGCATCCGCAAAGACCCATGCTCCAAAGCTGCGCATGCCGTGTTGAGACTCAAGAGTCGCCCTGGCAGCTTTGTCGGCGGGGATTTGCGAAAACGTATGAATGAAAAAAAGAATCGTCCGGGAAGAGCCCGCAATGCGGACGTGCAGCCGAAGCTGACTTCGGGAAATTGCGCTACCTAAACGCGGCCCGGTTAAAGGCCGGCGCGCACTATACCGGATTTTGCCCAAAAAGGGAGCTTTTTTTATCGTCTGAATGCGTGTGTCACCGCGGTGTAACGGGGTTTTGCGGATAATCGTGCCAAGGTCTATTTTTCAAAGGCCCGGCCCTGCGGGTGATGACGCTTAAACGATTCACCGATGTGCGGCATACCGTCGCTGCACCCGCCCTTCCCGCCCGAGGATTTATCCATGAATCAGCCCTGCCCCGGCCGCGTCAGCCGTGAACGTCGTGGCCATGTCCATCTGATCGGCCTGGACCGAGCGGCCAAACGCAATGCTTTCGACCTCGACCTGCTCAATGACCTGAGCCTGGCCTATGGCGAGTTCGAGGCCGACAGCGAGGCGCGGGTAGCGGTGGTGTTCGGCCATGGCGAGCACTTTACCGCCGGTCTGGATCTGGTGAATGCCAGCACCGCACTTGCTCAAGGCTGGCAGGTTCCGACCGGCGGTTGCGATCCCTGGGGTGTTTTCGTCGGGCCACGGGTGAGCAAACCGGTGATTGTTGCGGCGCAGGGTTACTGCCTGACCATCGGCATCGAGCTGATGCTCGCCGCCGACATCAACCTGTGTGCCAGCAATACCCGCTTCGCACAAATGGAAGTACAGCGTGGGATCTTTCCTTTTGGTGGCGCGACTTTACGCTTTCATCAAGTGGCGGGATGGGGCAATGCCATGCGCTGGTTGCTGACCGGGGATGAGTTCGACGCGCACGATGCGTTGCGACTGGGCCTGGTGCAGGAGGTGATGGCCAGCGAGGACTTGCTGCCACGGGCGGTTGAACTGGCCGAGCGCATTGCGCGCCAGGCACCGCTGGGCGTGCAGGCGACGCTGATGTCGGCGCGACAGGCGCGTTATGAGGGCGAGACGGCGGCGGCGCAGGCGTTACCGGCGCTGGTGAAGAGGTTGCTGGGCAGTGAGGATGCCAAGGAAGGAGTGCGCTCGTTGGTGGAGCGCCGACCTGGAGTCTTTAAAGGGATCTGAAAGTACGGTGTCCGTGAGGACGTCATCGCGAGCAGGCTCACTCCTACAGGGGGAGCGCATTCCAATGTAGGAGTGAGCCTGCTCGCGATAGGGCCATCACTGACAACTCAAGTGGCCGGGCGAATCGCCTTGATCAACGACTGCAACGAATAACCCAACTGCGGCGCCAGCGCCTCGGCCCGGGCGGTCAACGCCTGCATGTCCAGCGCCTGATCCAGATCCGCCGGCACAATCAGAATCACATTGCCCTCCTTCACCGGCAGCTCCCAGTAATGCCGGTGATAGAGCCCGCGCAACAACGCCGCACCGAGCGGCTTGCCGTCATCCGTGGCCCATTGATTGATCACCAGCCAGCCACCGGGATTCAGACGCTTCTGGCAATCGCCGAGAAAGCTCCAGGCCAGATGCCCGACTCCCGGGCCGACGTCGGTGTACAGGTCGACGAAGATCAGATCCGCTGGCTCCGCCGTCGGCAGCAGTTCAAGCGCATCGCCGACGCGGATGTACAGGCGCGGATCGTCATCCAGCCCAAGGTATTCGATGGCCAGACGCGGCACGTCGGGACGCAACTCGATGGCTTCGACATCTTCCAGCGGCAGAAACCTGAGGCAGGCCTGCGTCAGCGTACCGGCACCCAGCCCGAGGAACAGCGCACTCTCCGGTTGTTCATGACACAACGCACCAATCAGCATCGCCCGGGTGTAGTCGTACTCCAGCCAGCTCGGGTCGGCGGTGAACACGCAGCTCTGCTCGATGGCATCGCCGAACTCCAGAAAGCGGTAATCGGCCACTTCCAGCACGCGAATCACGCCGAACTCATCCTGTACTTCGGCGAGCAATAGCTCGACGCGCTCCTCAGTCATTTCGTCTCCTGGTGGTCACCGGGCGCGGTGACGCGATGACGCCGCTATGGCGCCGTGGCAAAGCGGCAATTGTCGGCGATGGGGCAGGAACAGGTCACGCACTAATTTGCTGATACCATGGCCTTCCGTGCGTAGAAAACTCGAGACCGTGATGAGCCAACCGTGGAGCCCTGACAGCTGGCGTGCCCTGCCGATCCAGCAACAACCCCAATACCCCGACGCCGCGCATCTGCGCCAAGTCGAGCAAACCCTGGCCAGCTACCCGCCATTGGTGTTTGCCGGCGAGGCGCGTGAACTGCGCCGTCAGTTTGCCGAAGTGACTCAGGGCCGGGCGTTTCTGCTGCAGGGCGGCGATTGCGCGGAAAGCTTCGCCGAATTCTCCGCAGCAAAGATTCGCGACACCTTTAAAGTGTTGCTGCAAATGGCGATTGTCATGACCTTTGCCGCCGGTTGCCCGGTGGTCAAGGTCGGGCGCATGGCCGGTCAATTCGCCAAACCACGTTCGGCCAATGACGAGACCATCGATGGCGTGACCCTGCCCGCCTATCGTGGCGACATCGTCAACGGTATCGGCTTCGACGAAAAGAGCCGCGTACCGGATCCCGAGCGTCTGCTGCAGTCCTATCACCAGTCCACCGCGACGCTGAACCTCTTGCGCGCCTTCGCTCAGGGCGGCTTTGCCGATCTGCATCAAGTGCACAAGTGGAACCTCGATTTCATCGCCAACTCAGCGCTGGCCGAGAAGTACAGCCACCTCGCCGACCGCATCGATGAAACCCTGGCGTTCATGCGCGCCTGCGGCATGGACAGCTCGCCGCAACTGCGCGAAACCAGTTTCTTCACCGCCCACGAAGCGCTGCTGCTGAACTACGAAGAAGCCTTCGTGCGCCGCGACAGCCTGACCAACGATTACTACGATTGCTCGGCGCACATGCTGTGGATCGGCGACCGCACCCGTCAACTCGACGGCGCTCACGTCGAATTCCTGCGTGGGGTCAACAACCCGATCGGCGTCAAAGTCGGCCCGAGCATGAACCCCGACGACCTGATCCGCCTGATCGATGTGCTCAACCCGAGCAACGATCCTGGGCGTCTGAACCTGATCGCACGGATGGGCGCGAACAAGGTGGGCGATCACCTGCCGGCACTGATTCGCGCTGTGCAGCGTGAAGGCAAGCAAGTGCTGTGGAGCTCCGACCCGATGCACGGCAACACCATCAAGGCCAGCAGCGGCTACAAGACTCGCGACTTTGCGCAGATCCTCGGCGAGGTGAAGCAGTTCTTCCAGGTGCACGAAGCGGAAGGCACTTATGCCGGCGGGATCCACATCGAAATGACCGGACAGAACGTCACCGAGTGCATTGGTGGAGCACGACCGATTACTGAAGATGGTTTGTCGGATCGCTATCACACCCACTGCGATCCGCGGATGAATGCCGATCAGTCGCTGGAACTGGCATTCCTGATTGCTGAAACCCTGAAGCAAGTCCGCCGCTGAGGTTGGACATCTTTATCGCCTGACCTGGCCCCATCGCTGGCAAGCCAGGCTCCCACAGGATTTGCGTCGTACACAGATTCTGTGACCGAACCGATCACTGTGGGAGCCTGGCTTGCCGGCGATGGCGTCCGCTCAGTCGCTCCCGACCTGCGTCAATGCCACCCGCAACCGCCCCGCACTCTCGCGCTGACAATTCAACTGCACCCGCTCAAGCCCCAACCAACTCGCCATCTGCCGCAAATTCACGGCCAACGCCAGCATCCCCTCCTCATCCAGCCCCGACTGCTCCTCGTGCACCGCATGTACCGCCAACCTGCCCGACGCCCGCTCGGCGCGCAAATCCACTCGTGCCGCAATCCGCTCATTGTGCAGAAACGGCAACACGTAATAGCCGTAAACCCGCTTGTCCTGCGGCGTGTAGATCTCCAGCCGATAGCGAAAATCAAACAATCGCTCAGTGCGGCTGCGCTCCCAGATCAGTGAGTCAAACGGCGACAACAGCGCACTGGCCGTGACCTTGCGCGGGACCTTGGGCTCCGGCAGGCAATAGGCGATCTGTCGCCAGTCGGCGACCTCGCACAGCAACAACTGCCCGGCCTCGACCAACTCGGCCAGACGCGGACGCGCGTCAGCCGGACTCAAACGGAAGTAATCGCGCAGATCCTTTTCCGTGCCAACCCCCAACGCCTCAGCCGCATGCACTAACAGTCCACGCTGCGCCTCGGCCTCATCGGGCAATGTCTGCTGCAGGATCGCGGAAGGAATCACCCGCTCCGGCAAATCGTACAAACGCTCAAACCCACGGCGCCCGGCCACGGTCACTTCACCGGCGGCAAACAGCCACTCCAGCGCATGCTTTTCTGCGCTCCAGTCCCACCATTGCCCGGGCTTGTCTTCACGGGTCGACAAACTGCCCGCACCCACTGCGCCGCGCTCTTCGACCGCACTCAACACCCGGCGAACAACATCCTGCTGCTCCAGACCAAACTTTGCCAATTGCTGATAAATGTCTCGGCCCTGCCTGGCTCGCTGCATGCGCCAATTCATCAACGGATACATCGACAACGGCAACAGCGACGCTTCGTGGCCCCAATATTCAAACAAGGTGCGACGTCGCCCCGAACTCCAGGCAGCCTGGTCGAGCAATTCGGAAGAATAGGAGCCCAGACGGGAAAACAGCGGCAGGTAGTGCGAGCGCACCACGGCGTTGACGGAGTCGATTTGCAGCAGGCCCAGCCGTTCGATCAGCCGGTTGACGTGCGCTGCCTTGACGGTCGGCGGCTGGCGCCCGTTGAACCCTTGGGCAGCCAGCGCCAGACGTCGAGCCTGTTTGAGGGAAAAGGACAGTGTCGCGGGCATGAGCATCTCCTTGTCTGCTCGCAACCTACCTCAGTCCAGAAGGTTTTGTGTAGCGATGGCCTCATCATTTGTGCATCGGATCATCCCAGAATGGCCGAACCGACTCGTGCTCGACGTCGGCACGACTGACCCCGATGTCCTTCAACGCTTCGTCGCTCAGACTGGCGAGCATCTCGCGTTCGCGGTGAAGTTCGTACCAGCGGCTAAACTTGTGCAGCAAGTCGGAAACCATATGGCCATGGCCGGAAAATTTTTCTTCGTCTACATACTCTCTTTGACCTTTCATCGTGTTGACCTCCGTTGTGGATGGCTCAAGTCTCGCGCCAGCGCTAAGATCAATCCAACGAATGTTTCTGATGGCATGCATCACGGAGATTCATCAATTGTCGGCCTACCCCAGTATCGATACCGATGTCTTGCGCACCTTTGTGGCGATTGCCGATCAGGGCGGTTTCACCCGCGCCGGTGAAATGGTCAACCGCACGCAATCGGCGGTGAGCATGCAGATGAAGCGTCTGGAAGAAGACGTGTTGCAACGCCAGTTGTTTGAACGCGACGGGCGTCAGGTGCGCCTGACCGCTGAAGGCCAGGTGCTGCTGGGATACGCGCGACGCATCCTCAAGCTGCACAGCGAAGTGTTCAACACCCTGCGCGAGCCGCACATGGTCGGCACCGTGAAGATCGGTACGCCGGATGATTACGTGATGCGCTTTCTGCCGGGGATCCTGTCGCGATTCGCGCAGTTCTATCCGCTGATCCAGATCGAAGTGCATTGCGAATCGACCAAACAGTTGTTGCAGCGCACCGATCTGGACCTGTCGATCGTCACCCGCGAACCGGGCAACGAGATTGGCCAGTTGCTGCGCAAAGAGCGCTTCGTCTGGGCCGAGGCGCAAAACTTCAGCGCCCACGAGCAGACGCCGTTGCCCTTGGCGATGTTCAACAGTGACTGTTTCTGCCGCTTGTGGGCCTGCAATGCGCTGGACGCCATGGGCCGCGAATACCGCATCGCCTACAACAGCACCAGCCTTTCGGCGCTGATGGCGGTGGTGAGCGCGGGTCTGGCGATCACCGCGCAACTGGAAAGCCTGATCACCCCGGACATGCGCATTCTCGGCGCCGATGAAGATCTGCCGCTGCTGCCCGAGGCCAGCATCATGCTGATCCGCAATTTGAATAACCCTTCGCCGATCACCGAATGCCTGGCCGAGCACATCGTCGAAGGTTTCAAACTTTAAACGCGAGCATCACTGCGCACAGCACCAGAAACCCGCAGAACAGCCCACGCAAAAGTTTTTCCGGCATCGCGTGGGCGACTTTCACGCCCCAACTGATGCTGGCCAGACCGCCGATGGCCAGCGGCAGGCCGATCATCCAGTCCACTTCGTGATGCACCGCATACGTCACCAACGTCACGCCGGTGCTCGGCAATGCCAGCGCCAGCGACAGACCTTGGGCAACGACTTGGCTGGTGCCGAACAGGCTGGTCAAGACTGGCGTCGCGACCACTGCCCCACCAACACCGAACAACCCGCCCATGGTTCCCGACGCCGCGCCGAGAACACCCAGCCACGGCCACGAATAACGCATCTCGGAGGTCGGCGCCGGGCGCTTGCCGAACATTTTCAGCAAGTTATAGGCCGAAAGGACAACGAGAAACGCGACAAAACCGATGCGCATGGTTTGCGCATCGATACCCACAGCCCAGATCGAACCGATCCACGCAAAGCAGAATCCCATCGACGCCAACGGCAACGCATGACGCAATTCAATACGATTGCGTTGGTGATAACGCCACAGCGCCAGCATCACGTTTGGCACCACCATCACCAGCGCCGTGCCTTGGGCAATCTGCTGATCGAGCCCGAACCACACGCCGAGCAGTGGAATGGCGATCAAGCCACCACCGATGCCGAAGATGCCACCGAGTGTGCCAAGGGCGGCGCCGAAAACCAGATACAACAAAAACTCCATCACTGCCGAATTCCTCTTACGTCAGGCGATTCATCCTACGCAGTCACGGCTGGCGGGGAAACGCACAGCAACGCACAATGGCTGTGCCGAATTCGCACAAGCATTGAAATGACATGAATCCCAATCAATTGACCGAACAACTCGGGCTGTTTCTCGATGTGCTGGAAAGCGGCAGTTTTTCCGCAGCGTCTCGTCGCCATCCGTTGACGCCCTCGGCGGTCGCGCGGCGCATCGATAGCCTGGAAAATGCTGTCGGCAGCCAGCTATTTATCCGCAGTACCCACGCGGTACTGGCCACGCCTGCGGGGCTGGCGTTTGCCGAGCGGGCACGGCGGATCGTCGCCGAGTTGCAACTGGCCCGAGCCGAAGCGGTTTCCCTGAGCAATGCGCCGGAAGGCTTGATTCGCATCGATGCCCCGGCAGCGTTCGGACGCAGACACCTGGCACCGGTGATTGCCGACTTTCTGGTTTTGTATCCGGGACTGGACGTGCAGTTGCATCTGATCGACAGCTTTGTCGACATGCACGGCTCGAATCTGGGCAAAGTCGATCTGGTGCTGCGCGCCGGTCAACTGGCCGACACTCGATTGGTTGCCACGCCACTGGCGAGCATGGTGCGCATCGCCTGCGCGAGTCCTGACTATCTCAAACATCGCGGTGTACCCAGCCATCCCGCGCAATTGAGTGAACACGACGGTCTGGACTGGGACGGCCTCGCCCCGCCCTTCGCCTGGCGTTTCGAGCTGGATGGCCAGATGCAACTGCACCGTCCGGCCCGCATCCGCATGAGCGCCAATAATGCCGAAGCCTTGGTCTGCGGCGCGTTGGCGGGACTGGGGATTGCGCATCTGCCGACCTGGTTGGCCAGCGAATATCTGCTGCGTGGCGAACTGCTGCCGCTGTTTTGCGAAAACGGCCTGCCGAAACCTGAGTCCACCGGGATCTATGCCTTGCGGATGGAACAGCAGACGAATTCGCGCAGCCGCTTGCTGCTGGAGTATCTGAAAACCCGCTTTAGCCCGGTTCCACCGTGGGATCTGGCGTTACAGCGGGATTTTGGCCGGCACTAGCCCCAGATAATTGTCTGGCGCATTAAACATTCGGGCGCTAGATTCATGCCCATCACCGATCAAGGCTTTGACATGACTTCCGAACGCGACACCTGCGATGACTTGCTCCTGGACAACCAGGCCTGCTTCGCCTTGCATTCCACTTCGCTGATGATGACCAAAGTCTACAAACCGATGCTGCAAGCCATCGGCCTGACCTATCCGCAATATCTGGCGATGATGGTGTTGTGGGAGAAAGATGGTTTGACCGTGGGAGAAATCAGCACACGACTGCTGACGGATCCGGGATCGCTGACACCACTGCTCAAGCGCCTGGAAGGCGAAGGTTTGCTCAGCCGGACCCGCAGCCGCGAGGATGAGCGAGTGGTGATTGTCGAATTGACTGAACAGGGCCGCGCTTTGCAAGCCAAAGCCCAAAGCATCCCGCAATGCATTCTCGGCGCCAGCGGCTTCACGATCGAGCGTTTGCAAAACCTGCAATCAGAACTGCAAGCCCTGCGCTGCCACCTGCAAGACAGCCTGGTCTGAATCCTCAATTCAGTTGCAGTACAAAACCTGTGGGAGCCGGGCTTGCCCGCGATGGCGTCCTGTCAGCCGTCATGATTTCGACTGACACGCCGTTATCGCGAGCAAGCCCGGCTGCCACAGGGTCCTCATTTGCTGATGAATGCTTGTCCGACTGATTTTTTTTACAGTCAGCCTCCTTTCCGTCCAGCGCTCTAGATCAATGCTTGCAGTGCAGTAATGCACCACGCCGCGTCATGCATTCTCACTTTCCTCCAAAATTTATCTTGCGCACTAAATATTAGCGAGCTACATTCAGCTCGCACTTACTTGGCGCGCAAACAATTAGCGCGACACATAACACTCTACGAGGCCCACACCATGCAAACTCTCTACACCGCAATCGCAACGTCCACTGGCGGCCGTGACGGTCGTGCGATCTCCAGCGACAACATCCTCGACGTCAAACTGGCCACCCCGAAAGAACTCGGTGGTGCTGGCGGCGCGGCGACCAACCCTGAGCAACTGTTCGCGGCTGGGTACTCGGCCTGCTTCATCGGCGCGCTGAAATTCGTTGCCAGCCAGACCAAACGTAAAATCCCGGACGATGCTTCGATCACTGCTCACGTCGGCATCGGCCAAATCCCTGGCGGCTTTGGTCTGGACATCGACCTGCACATCAGCCTGCCGGGTCTGGAACAAGCCGATGCACAGAGCCTGGTTGAAGCAGCGCATCAGGTTTGCCCGTACTCCAACGCCACCCGTGGCAACGTTGACGTACGCCTGCACACCACCGTTTGAGATAAATGCAAAACCCCTGCTCGCGAAGGCGTTCTGTCAGACAACGCTTCATTGGATGTCACACCGCATTCGCGAGCAGGCTCGCTCCCACAGGGGATAGGTGTTGAAGGTGAAATTGCAGGCACAAAAAAGCCCGACTCAATGGTCGGGCTTTTTCTTTCCGCAAAAAGCAGTGCTTATTTGGCACGGCCTTTGTAGGAACCGCCTTCGCGGGTGTCGATCTCGATCTTGTCACCGATTTCGATGAAGTCAGCAACTTGCAGCTCGGTACCGTTGCTCAGCTTGGCTGGCTTCATGACTTTGCCGGAAGTGTCGCCGCGAGCCGAACCTTCGGTGTAGTCAACTACGCGCACGATGGTGGTCGGCAGCTCTACGGAAACCAGACGCTCTTCGAAGAACACGGCTTCGCAAACGTCGGTCATGCCTTCTTCAACGAAAGGCAGAACGCTTTCGATGTCTTCGGCGTTCAGTTCGTACATGGTGTAGTCAGTGGTGTCCATGAACGTGTAGGTGTCGCCGCTGATGAAGGACAGGGTCGCTTCTTTGCGGTCGAGGATCACGTCGTCCAGCTTGTCGTCCGCACCGTAAACGGTTTCGGTCTTGTAACCGGTCAGCAGGTTCTTCAGCTTGGTCTTCATGATCGCGCTGTTACGGCCCGACTTGGTGAATTCAGCTTTCTGAACCAGCCAAGGATCGTTGTCGATACGGATCACGGTACCGGGTTTGAGTTCTTTACCAGTTTTCATTGCGAATATCCGAATTTGGATGGGATTTACAAAAATCTAGGCCGCGTATCATATCCAATTTAGGTAAAACTGTACCAGCGCCGTGGCAAGATCCGCCTGCAAGCCTTGTTCCAGACACCATGCTTCGGCATTTTCCTGTAGTTCTGGCCAATGTTTACGGGCCTCGAGCCAATGTCCGCCGATCGGCTGACCAGCACTCCAGGCCTGCCAGAGACCGTTCATCGCCTGGGCCGCTGCTGGCGACAGACCGTGCGAATACAGAGCGAGGAAGGCATCGAGCTTGTCCAGGTGGATGTCTTCGTCCTGCTGGTAGATGTGCCAGAGCATCGGCCGCCCCGCCCACTGCGCCCGGACGAACGAGTCTTCGCCGCGCACCGCATTGAAATCGCAGCACCAGAGCAGATGATCGTATTGATCCTGACGGACGAACGGCAGCACCTGCACGGTCAGCGCCTGACGCACATGTATTGCCCCGACGCTGAGAGTCTCGACCCCGAGCCAACACGCGACGTCACCGAGAATCCGCCCTTCCGGCACCAGCAAGTGAGTCGGTGTCGCGTCGGCTGCGAGTACATCCAGCCAGCTGGCCAGCCCGGCATTCTCGTAGGCAAACAGCGAAATCAGCTGAGCGCCCGCCGCGCGCTCGATCCCCAAACCTTGCAGGAATTGTCGCTGAGCTTGGGGATCCTGCTGAAATTGCCGACGCTGCTCGAGTAATCCTCGCTCACGCAGCAGTCCGCCCGTGCCCGGCTGAAATCCAGGAAAGAAGAAGAACTTCTGCACTGACTTGTATTTCACCGACGGCAATCCATGGCAACCGATGACCCACTCTTCGGCGCTGAGATAGTCGAGGTTCATCCACAGAGGCGGCTTTTCGCGCTCGGCCATGGCGTCCATATAATCGCCGGGCAACTGACAGGCGAACGCGGCGATCACCACATCAGCGGCTTCAATCTGTGGCCACTCGCCCGGCCAGTGCCGTACCTCCACGCCCTGCTGCCATTGTTGTGTAGCGGTGCTGTCGATCTCTGGACAGATGCGTTCGAACGCGCGCAGATCATCGACCCACAGTCGCACCGCCAGTGAATGCTCCGCCACCAATTGCCGGGCCAGGCGCCAGGTCACGCCGATATCGCCATAGTTATCGACGACAGTGCAAAAAATATCCCAGCGGGTTTTCAGTTTCGACATTCAAGACTCCCGTTGGCAAAAGCACCGATTGTCCGCATAAATGACCCCGTGCAGAAGAGCCGACGCCGATTAATCTTCGTGCGACAATCGCGACTTGCCCGCAACCATCCGCCAGGAGGCAGCCATGCCCTATCGTCCCAATCCGCGTCGTCCCTTGCCTGTTCAACTCAGCGCGCTGCATTTGACCGGCAGCATTGCCTTGGGCATGTGGCTGGGCTTTCTGGCGATCGCGCTGACCTGTTGGCTGCTCTCGCGCTTTTTGTTCAACGAGCAACTGGCGCCGGTGGCCCAGGCCGTGCAGCAACTGGCCAATCCGCCGGCGGCCCAGCCGGTGCCGAATATTCCGCCGCAGAGCCCGTTGTTCGATCAATACGAGGAAAACCTGCGCAAGAACGAGCAACAGAATCGGCTCGATCAGGCGCGCAGCAGCAGCCGCAATCAATCGAATCCGAAATGCCAGTTCTGGCTGCAACAGGACCAGAATGCGCCCAGCGAAAAGAGCCGCGCCAACGTTTTGCAATTCTGCGACTGATCATGAACAAACACACGGTCCACCAATTGATTCTCGACAAACTGCGCATCGACCTCGATATCGCCGAACGCGCCGCGCAGACCGCTTACGAAACCGCGACCCACGAAGAGAACATCGCCGAAAACAAGTACGACACCTTGGGACTTGAGGCGTCTTATCTGGCGGCCGGGCAAGCAAAACGCGTCGAGGAAATTCGTCAGTCACTGGCGCTGTGCCAGGCGCTGACGCTGCGCGCCTACGACGAGAACCGAGGCATAGAAATCGGCGCCCTGCTCGGTCTGGAAGACGAAAAGGGTCGCGAGCAATGGCTGTTTCTGGCGCCGGATGCGGCGGGACTGAAAGTCGACGTGGTCGGTCAGCCGATTACCGTCATCACCCCGCGCTCGCCGCTGGGCAAAAGCCTGCTGGGCAAGTTCGAGGGGGACGAGGTGGAGATTCTGGTGGCAGGCACCCGGCAACAATTTGCTGTCACCGAGGTGCTTTGACGCGGGGACTTAGTGGACAGGCAGCTCGACGCCGTCGAACAGCTCTTCCAGCTCTTGCTTGTTGTGGCACTGAATGGCTTTGGCCATCACTTCGCGGGTCAGGTGCGGGGCAAACTTTTCGATGAAGTCGCACATGAAACCACGCAGGAACGTACCGCGACGGAAACCGATCTTGGTGATGCTCGATTCGAACAGCTCGCTGGCATCCAGCACCACCAGATCGTTGTCGAGTTTGGTATCGACGGCCATTTTGGCGACGATGCCCACACCCAGACCCAGACGCACGTAGGTTTTGATCACATCGGCGTCAGCAGCGGTGAAAACCACTTTAGGCGTCAGGCCACGATGGCTGAACGCTTCGTCGAGTTTCGAACGACCGGTGAAGCCGAACACGTACGTCACGATCGGATATTCGGCGAGCGCTTCGAGGGTCAGCTTAGGCAGCTTGGTCAGCGGGTGCCCTTGCGGCACGACCACACAGCGGTTCCAGCGATAGCATGGCATCATCACCAGGTCGCCGAACAACTCCAGCGCTTCGGTGGCGATGGCGAAATCGACGGTGCCGTCAGCGGCCATCTCGGCGATCTGCATCGGCGAACCCTGGTGCATGTGCAGTGCCACGTCCGGATATTGCTTGATGAAATTGCTGATCACTGGCGGCAGCGCATAACGTGCCTGGGTGTGAGTGGTGGCGATCGACAGGGTGCCTTTCTTCTCGTTGGAGAATTCCTGGGCAATCTGCTTGATGCTTTCGACCTTGCGCAGAATCTCACCGGCAGTGGTGATGATGCGCTCGCCCGCCGGGGTGACGCGGGTCAGGTGCTTGCCGCTGCGGGCGAACACTTCAACGCCGAGTTCATCTTCCAGCAGGCGGATTTGTTTACTGATACCCGGTTGCGAGGTGTAAAGGCTTTGGGCTGTAGCGGAAACGTTGAGGTCGTGGTGCGCCACTTCCCAGATGTAGCGCAATTGTTGAAGCTTCATATGTATCCCTCAAAGCAGGTAGACGCCACGGGCATCAGCGACGGTATATAACTATATTAATGGTTTGAATAATAAATCTAGAACTTTTTTATCAAAGTGCCATTAATCCTGACTCAGCGATCCTCCCGCCGCCGACGCTCCACCAGTGGCACCAGATAAACCGGGACCTTGGCCAACTGCAGGACCCGCGCCGCCGTACGGCCCAACGGCGTTTCCGCGCCCACCCCGTGGCTGTGACTTCCTACGATCAGCAAATCGACAGAGAGTTTCTGCACCTGGTCAAGAATCACCTGCGACGGATCGCCCTGCACCACGCGTACCGCGCGAATGCGCTGCAGATCCTGCTCGCCCTCGTCCCCCAGTTCTTCGCGAAAGCTCTCCAGTACCCGCTGTTCGATGTTGGCGATGACTGTTTTCAGACCCTGGCTGTGAAATTCGTTCAATGCCTGCTCGTCGAGATAACTCTGCAACACCGACTCGGCAAACAATCCCATCGGCTCCACCGCGTGCACCACATACAAGTCGGCATTGAACGTTCGCGCCAAAGCCAGGGCATGCTGCATCACTAACGGTGCGTACAGACCGAGGTCAGTGGCATACAGCATCGAACGAATCATATGACCTCCTCGCAAGCCAACATGGCGGAGATTTGATTCAGCTTAGCAGTGCCTTGACGAGTACGACGTGCGACGCAACGTCTTGAAGCACAGGGGCTTTAGATCGACGGTTCGTTGCTGATGCCGTGGGGCACGTGGCCGGTGGCGACCACTTCGCGGGCAAGTTCGCAGTGGCCGGCCTGATCGTCGAAGAACACGTCGGCGGCAAACGCTTCGAGAAACGCCGATTTGGTCAGGCCACCGAGGAACAGTGATTCGTCGAGGCGAATGTCCCATTCCCGCAGCGTACGGATCACTCGCTCATGCGCCGGCGCCGAACGTGCGGTGACCAGTGCCGTGCGGATCGGGCAGTCGTCGTCGGGGAACTCGCGTTGCAACAGATTGAGCGCCGCCAAAAAGCCCTTGAACGGCCCACCGCGCAATGGCTCGCGTGCGGCCTCACGCTCCTTGGCCTGAAACGCTTCGAGTCCGCCGGACTGATAGATCCGTTCCGATTCGTCGGAAAAAATCACCGCGTCGCCGTCGAAGGCGATGCGCAACTCATCGCTGGCCGCTCGGCTGGCGCCCCCGGACAGAATCGTCGCAGCGGCAAAACCTGCATCCAGCGCTGCGCGTACATCCTCGGCGTGGGTCGAAAGAAACAGGTCGCAGCCAAAGGCTTTGAGATACGGATAAGGACTGCGCCCGCCCACAAACGCTGCGCGGGAAATCGCCAGGCCGTAGTGATGAATCGAGTTGAACACGCGCAACCCGGTGTCGGCGCTGTTGCGCGACACCAGAATCACCTCGACCCGGGCGCGGCCGAGGCGACTGTTCAGGCTCAGGAGTTTTTCCACCAGGGGGAAGGCATCGCCGGGCGCGAGGATCTCGTCTTCGTGCTCGATCTGATATTGCCGATAGGCTTCGACGCCCCTCGACAGGTAGACCTTGTGGCTCTCGCTCAGGTCGAACAAAGCGCGCGACGAGATCGCCAGCACCAGTTTGTCATCAATGTTTTTCGCCATGTTTTCCCCCAGCACCCGCAAAAAAACGACTCAAGTGTTGCGTCGATCAATAAAGCTCAATGTTCGATACAGCGCCTCGATTCGCGGCAGTTCACACCCCGCCGCTTTGGCGGCCGCCAGTGGTCGGGCGTAGATTGCCTCCAGCTCCAGCGGTCGTTTATGCAAAAAGTCGTGATGCATGCTCGGCCAGTAATCGGCCATTTTCTCGGTCATCGTAAACAGGAAATCGGCATACCCGGCTGGCACTTCCACACCGCACGCTTTGGCGCCCTGCACCACTTCGGCCATCAACGCCTGAATCAATGCGCGGCTGTCGGCATCGGCCATCAGCGGCGTAGTGCTGGCGCCGAGCAATACCGAAAGACCGTTATAGGGGATGTTCCAGATCAGTTTCTGCCAGCGTGCCTGATGCAGATTGGGCATCGCCTGGGAATCGATGCCGGCGGCGCGGAACAGTTCCGAACCTTCCTCGACAAGCGCCATACGCGCAATGTCATCAGCCGCCGGGCCACTGTGGTAGCCGACGTTCACCGCGCCAAGTGCTTGGTGGGTCACCTGCCCGGGGCCCTCGCGATGCACGCAGATCAGGCACAGACCACCGAGCAGATGCAGCGAGTCAGGCAGCCGTTCACGCAGGCTGTCCTCGACGTCGAGGCCGTTTTGCAGCACCAGCACTTTCGCATCGGGTTTTGCCGCTTGAATGATCGACGGCGCAAGGCTGGCATTGCTGGTGGTCTTGGCGCCCACCAGCAGCCAGTCGCACTTGGGCATGTCTTCAGCCGAAGAGTAGGCCTGCACCGGGTTGAGCGTCAGCAGACCATGCACCGCGCTGTCCACCTGCAGGCCGTGCTCGGCCACCGCGGAAAACTCGCTGCGCAGCAGAAAATGCACATCGAAACCGGCACGCGCCAGCATCAGGCCGTAAAACCCGCCGATGGCACCGGTGCCGATAATCCCCACGACCGGTTTGTTGATTGTCCCCATTTATGGCAACTCCTCTGCAATTCGACTCAGTGCCTGCGCCAGCGCTGCGTTCAGCGCATCGGCCGTCAGGCGCGTGTGCAATGCCCCAAAGAACTCGCCGTCGCGCACGACAAACAGCGCCGGCAAATGAAAGACCTGATACCGCTCCACCAACCCGCCGTTGTTGCCAGCGTCGATCCAGCAAAGGCGATCAATCGCCAGCGCCATATCCGGCAACACTTCGCGGGCATAACGGCAACTGGCGCAGCCGACGCTGGTGAAAATCACCAGCGAAACGCCGCTCATCGCCAAAAGCCGTTGGTCGGCGTCGAAATCGGTCAGTTCGGATTCGACCACTATACTGGGGGAAACAATGTCAAATGGCCGACACAGGGAGTCTGTGCTCATGGGACGTTTCATTCCTCATCCGGACGAGGTGCCGGTTGAATTAACCTTGCTCACGCCTGAGTGCATTTCCAGGCAACAGCTGCACACTATCAGCCTCGGCGGCATCGCTTGCAATTACCACCGTGCCTGGCGCCATGGCACGGCCCTGCAAGTGCGCATGCCGACGCTCAATGCCGACATCTGTTATCCGGGCTATGTGGCGTGGTGTCTGCGTCGCAAAAAAGGTTATCTGGTGGGGATCGCGTTCACCGACGAACAAACGCTGTTCAGCGCGCGAATGGGTGAGCAGGTGTGTCAGATCGAACGCTACTGCCGCATGAACGATGCCCACGATGACCTGCAGGATATCCAGGCGCTGGCCCTGCAATGGGTCGAACAACATGCCGATGAGTTCTCCCACGACAGCGTTCGCAAGGCTTTTGCCCAGCCAGTGCTGGATTAAAGCGGCGTTTGCCCATTGTCGAGCAGGCGCGTAACGCGCTAAGGTTCCGCTCCCCGACGCGCTTAAATCTGCTGTGCTCCGCCGCGCGGGGATCGCTGGCGGCCGGCACCCGTGACCTGACGAGTAAACGATGGCTGATTTACCGATCAACGACCTAAACGTCGCCTCTAACGAGACCCTGATCACTCCCGATCAGCTCAAGCGTGATATCCCTCTGAGCGGTGCTGCCTTGCGCACCGTCACCAAGGGCCGTGAAGTCATTCGCAACATTCTTGATGGCACTGACCACCGTCTGTTCGTCGTGATCGGCCCGTGCTCGATCCACGACATCAAGGCTGCCCACGAATACGCCGACCGTTTGAA
This sequence comes from Pseudomonas sp. FW305-7, assembly GCF_058786735.1. Lineage (NCBI taxonomy): Bacteria > Pseudomonadati > Pseudomonadota > Gammaproteobacteria > Pseudomonadales > Pseudomonadaceae > Pseudomonas > Pseudomonas sp. FW305-7. The sequence goes on along the minus strand of NZ_JBYSZA010000006.1, from coordinate 162,420 downwards.
GGTGCTGGCTGCGGAAGTCTCCGATACCTTGTATCTGGTCATGCGCGTGTATTTCGAAAAGCCGCGCACCACGGTCGGCTGGAAAGGCCTGATCAACGATCCGTATCTGGACGACTCGTTCAAGATCCAGGACGGTCTGCACATCGGTCGCCAGTTGCTGCTGGATCTGGCCGAAAAAGGCCTGCCAACCGCCACTGAAGCCCTCGACCCGATCTCCCCGCAATACCTGCAGGACCTGATCAGCTGGTCGGCCATCGGCGCACGCACCACCGAATCCCAGACCCACCGCGAAATGGCTTCCGGCCTGTCCTCGGCGGTAGGCTTCAAGAACGGCACCGACGGCGGCCTGACCGTGGCGATCAACGCCTTGCAGTCGGTTTCCAGCCCGCACCGTTTCCTAGGTATCAACCAGGAAGGTGGCGTATCCATAGTCACCACCAAAGGTAATGCCTACGGTCACGTGGTGCTGCGCGGTGGCAACGGCAAACCGAACTACGATTCGGTCAGCGTTGCCCTCTGCGAGCAGGCGTTGAACAAAGCGAAGATCAAGCCGAACATCATGGTCGATTGCAGCCACGCCAACTCCAACAAGGACCCGGCCCTGCAACCGCTGGTGATGGAAAACGTTGCCAACCAGATCCTCGAAGGCAACCAGTCGATCATCGGCCTGATGGTCGAGAGTCATCTGAACTGGGGCTGCCAGGCGATTCCGAAAGATCTCGCCGACCTGCAATACGGCGTGTCGATCACCGATGCGTGCATCGACTGGTCCGCCACCGAGAACACCCTGCGCAGCATGCACGCCAAGCTCAAGGATGTTCTGCCGAAACGCCAGCGCAGCTGATACGCGTTTTACAGGCATAAAAAAACGCCGGGCAATGCCCGGCGTTTTTGTGTGTGCGATTCAGATTTTCGCGGCGCGCTTCTGATGGCGTTCCATGTAGCGCTCGACGTAGGAGCACGACGGGATCACCGTGTAGCCCATTTCTTCGGCGTATTGCAGCGCGCTTTCAGTCAGCGCCGCGGCAATGCCACGGCCACGCAGGGCGTTGGGCACGAAGGTGCGATAGATATCCAGGGTCTGTTTCCCCAGATCCATATAGGTCAGGTAGGCACGATGACCGTCCACATTGGTCTCGAACTGATGACCAGCCTGGTCATGGTGGATGGACAACGCCTCGCTCATCACTACTCCTCGCGGGTCTTGAATTCTGACCCCTACCTTACCGATGTTTTTCCGGCGAAGGAACATCTACGCCACCCCGTGCCTGATGGACACCGAGAAGAGCCACACCGATCTCGCGCAACCTGGCACCTGATAAATAGTAGGCACCATTGGCAAAAATGCTCAAGGTACGCTCGTCATCAAGCGAGTTGACGGGGGTTGCTCCGATGGACGCAGGGTGGGCCTGGGAGAAGATCTTCCCGGGCTGCTCACCTGAACATTGCCGGATGTTGAGACTTAAGACGTGCGGCCTTTTTTAAAGTCACCTCAACATGCAGAAAGATACGCGAAGCAGTGCGCAAAATCGGAACAAAAGTATGGACGTATTCATCTAGACAGACTTTAGCCAAGACTGCAAAAACAGCACGGAGCAACGGGAACTTTTTCTCATTAACTCGCTCATCTCGGGGCTTGCAGCTGGATATTTTTTAAACAACGCAGTTAAAAGTTGCTCGAAAAAGAATCAACGCCTACAATTTTTTTTGCTTCTTGCCTTACGTCAGTTTACTTACTACAAGTAATGGGTAGTATGTACGCCGGCTATTTCCTCAATCGGAGGAGACAGCCACTTAATTGAAAGTCCTTGAAGGGGAACACGATGAACAACGTTCTGAAATTCTCTGCTCTGGCTCTGGCCGCAGTTCTGGCTACCGGTTGCAGCAGCGCATCGAAAGAAACCGAAGCACGTCTGACCGCTACTGAAGACGCAGCTGCTCGCTCCCAGGCTCGTGCAGACGAAGCTTACCGTAAAGCTGATGAAGCTCTGGCTGCTGCTCAAAAAGCACAACAGACTGCTGACGAAGCTAACGAGCGTGCTCTGCGCATGCTGGACAAAGCTAGCCGCAAGTAATAATCCCTCGGGATTGTTATCAAGCCGACCCATTTTTTGGGTCGGCTTTTTTATGCGCGATGCTTTTGTCCGGGCATTAAAAAACCCGCCGATGCTGACATCGGCGGGTTTTGTTTCTCAGCTTACTGTTGCAGGTCGATCGGTGCGCTCGAGACAATGGGCGCCGAGGTGCCCGGCGTGCCGATTTCCGTTGGCAGGCCATCCTCGGCCGCAACCACGTCACGCACCACATCCCAGTTCATGCGCAGGTTGTTGGTGATGTCCTCACGCTTGAGCATCGCGTTGATCACCGCGGTGTGCTTGTCGACTACCGAAGGGTTGCCCTTGTCGTCGATCGGCGTGTGCGCTTCCAGATAGACTTTGCCGCCACTGCGCCCGAACTTGTAAGCATCGTTGAGGATGCGCACCGAGGTACCGACCGGCACCATGCCGGCCATCTCCAGCACGTTGTTGTTGAACATGCGGAAGCAGCCGTGGCTGGTGCGCATGCCGATGCCGAACTTCTTGTTCGAACCGTGGATCAGGTAGCCCGGCGTGCCGAGGGTGAACTTGAACGGCCCCAGCGGATTGTCGGGACCGGCCGGCACCACGTTCGGCAGCGGATCACCGTCGGCGGCGTGTTCAGCCTTGATCGAGGCTGGCGGAGTCCAGGTCGGGTTCGGTGTCTTGGCGGTGATCGAGGTGTGCGCAATCGGCGAACCCCACCCTTCACGACCGATACCCAGCGGGAAGGTGTACACCACGTTCCGGCCTTTCGGGAAATAGTAGAGGCGGTATTCGGCAAGGTTGATCACGATGCCTTCGCGCGGGCCCGGCGGCAGAATGAAGCGCGTCGGCAGAACGATTTCGGTGCCGGCACCGGGCAACCAGGCATCGACGCCCGGGTTGGCCGCGACCATTTCCGAATAGCCCAGATCGTACTTTGTGCCCAGGTCGGCGAAGGTGTCTTCGTACTTGGCTTTGATCACCTGCACCTGGCCGATGATGTCTTCACCGGGTGGTGGCAGGGGAAACTCCAATGCAGCAACGGGACCGGCCACACACAGGGCGGCAAGTGACAGGCAGCGGGTGACGGCAGGAAAGCGCGGCAACATCCGGAAAATCCTTCGCATGATCAACAAGGGTATAAGAGCGCGATTGTACACCGCACTTTGAATATTCGGGGAGACACGCCGATGGGCAGCCAGAACTCTTCATGCAGGAGCTACCGCAGGCTCGGGCCGCGATCGGACAATCTTTTGATCTTAAAGCTCGAATCGCAACTCAGGCCAGATCGGCGACGTGCCGCGCTTCTGCGACTCCAGAATCGCCCGGCACAGCGAGCACAGGCGCTGATCCTGAAACACCCGGCGATCCACGCTCGACCAGCGCGGCTGCGCCGGCAGCAGACTGCCGCAGAGGGTGCGATCGGCCGAGCCGCCGAGTTCGAGTTGACGGGTCACCAGATGCACCCGCACTTCCTGGCAGGCGAACAGATCCAGCTGCTCGTCAGGCTCGATCAGTTGGTAGGCAAACAGGGACCAGGCAGAACGCGACATCGGGGGCTCCAAATAAGGGGGCGCCACATTAGCCGAAAGCCTGCCCTTAGAAAAGCCTCATAACAGCGGTTTTAGCGTCGGCCAGACATTTTCCAGCAACTTGCCCTGAGCCCCGGCCGCCGGGTGCAGACCATCGGCCTGCATCAAGTCCGGATGACCGCCCACGCCGTCGAGGAAAAACGGCACCAGCGGGATCTTTTCCCGAGGGTGACGGCTTGAAATTTACCGCTATTGCTACGTCTGTCGGATTTTGGCGGCCGAACACGTTGCAACGTTAATTCCATATTGACATTACGCTTACCAGGCGGAGAGACTCAGCGAGTAACCCCACCCTTGATAAGGAAATCTAATAATGAAAAATCGCGCCTTTCTGGTACCTATGGCTACTCTGGCAGCTGCTGTAGCTACAGAACATGCTTCAGCATCAGCGCCTCACCAGATCGTCGAATCCCCCGCCGACCAAACAATCTCAATTCAGTCCCCTCCTCAGAGCGAAAACCTCTCGGTACGTGGCGGCAACGATTTGTTCACATTTGTATTGAAGCGCGGTGACCAAGGTCAATTCATGGCCTATCACAGCTCTCACAGCTCCCACGCATCGCACAGTTCACACAGCTCTCACCATTCGGGCTCCTGACATGAAATACGAGGTGACACTCGTATTTGACGAGCAGCTCTACGACGCCCAAACGCTGCAAAAAGCCGCTTATCGTGCGATGAACTCACTGACGGCTGATATTGCGCGTTCTGAAGGAAAACTCAGCTGCGTTCTGTCCTCTAATATCGGCATCGACGAACCCTCGTTTCTGCTAGCTACTCAAGAATTCAAGAAGGACGTAGTCGACTACCAGCTTCGTCTCCGGCTGGATGCTGAAACTCTGCAAATCAAAAATCTGATCCTTGGACTGACCTTCTCAAAAACCGGGCTGATCAGTGAGTAAATTTCAAAAGCTGGACTTTTATGCACAGCAGCGTACTTACGAATTGCTGCCATTCAAATTTGACCGCCTGAATGACTGCGAATACGTCATTACCAATATGGCGGGCGAGTACCACATCCTGCCGATGCTGGTGCTCGAACCGCTTATCAACAGAACGCTACCGCTTACATCAGAGCTGATACCAACGCTCCGCTCGAAGCAGTTCATCCGATTTCCAGAAGAGCAAGCGCCTCTCCAGCTACTCGCTCTCAAGATTCGCACCCGCTTGTCCAGGCTTGCTCAGTTCACCAATCTGCATATCTTTGTTGTAACCCTTCGATGTGACCATAGCTGCCCCTATTGCCAAGTCTCCCGGCAATCGGAAAGCAGAGATGAATTTGACATGACTTCAGAGATGGCTGACCGGTCATTGGATTTCGTTTTCATGTCACCGAATCCGGCCATCAAAATTGAGTTTCAGGGCGGTGAGCCGTTGCTGAATTTTGAGATGGTGAAATACGTCGTCCTCGAGGCTAAAAAACGCAATCTCAAAGAAGGCCGTGACCTTCAGTTCGTGATCGCAACCACGCTTTCACTGTTGACTGATGAAATGCTCATTTTCTGCAAGCAGCACCACATAGTGCTGTCTTCCTCCCTCGACGGGCCGATGAGTCTCCATAATGCCAATCGCCCGCGTCCCGGACGAGACAGTCACCAGCGTTTCGAAGAAGGGTTAACCAAAGCGCGCGCAGCACTCGGTTACGATCAAGTGTCTGCTCTGATGACGACCACTGACAAGAGCCTACCCCACGCAAGGGCCATCATTGATGAGTACCTGCGCCTTGGCTTCGATGGGATTTTCCTCCGAACTCTCTCGCCATATGGCTTTGCAATCAAGACCAAGAAATTCCTTTCATATGACACTGACCGCTGGCTGGAGTTTTACAAGGAAGGTCTTGAGTACATCATCAAGCTGAACAAGTCCGGCGTACGATTTGTGGAACAGTACTCATCACTTGTGCTGGCAAAAATGCTCACATCCACTGACCCCGGATTCGTGGATTTGATGAACCCCGCGGGTGCTGGAATTGCTGCCATCGTGTTCAATTATGATGGTTCTGTCTATGCCTCGGATGAGAGTCGCATGCTTGCTGAGATGGGCGACTATACCTTCAGATTAGGCAATATTCTGGAACAATCTTATGAGGAGATCATCCTCTCCGATCAACTGCTAGATGCGCTGGAAAACTCCTTCACGCTGAGTGTTCCTATGTGCTCGGACTGCGCATTTGAACCCTACTGCGGCTCAGAACCTGTCTACCATCACGCCATGCACAAGGATCTGGTAGGTAGGAAACCAGAATCCTCGTTTTGTAAGCGAAACATGGCGATCTTCAAACACCTCATTGAATTGATGGAAAGCGACGAAGACACAAAACGGATTTTTATGGGATGGGCCAATCGATGCTGAAGCTCAGTGGAAAAATAATCCGTATCCAAGCAGTTGATGTTTCCAGGGATCTCACGCTAATCAAGGTTTCCACAAACCGGAACCTTCCCCAGATCCTGCGAAGAGAAATGGCCTACTTGGTGACCGGATACCCGATCCCCGGCGGATTTGCGCACTATCTTCTGACTGAGCAACATCAGGGTTTGGCTCAAGAACTCCCATTGGGTTCCGACCACTCGGTCCTGCCGAATGACTATGACTACATTGATAACAATGACATTGTCCGGCTTTCCGCTGATCGTCAAAGCATACGGGTTCTGTTTCGTGCCTCGTCGCCGAACAACAGCATTCTGCTGACTGAGCAGTGCAACAACTATTGCCTTATGTGCTCACAACCTCCTAAAACAGCCGATGACTCATGGATACTCGATGAAATCGAAAGCTTGATCCCATTGATTCCTAAGGAAACCCGCGAGCTAGGATTCACTGGTGGGGAGCCTACGACCAACAAGGAGCGGTTTCTTAAAATCATTAGCCTGACAAAAAGCTATTTGCCAAGAACCGCCATCCACATCCTTTCGAACGGAAGAAGCTTTAAAGACTCGGACTTTGCTGAAAAATACGCGGCGATACAAATACCCGATGCGATGGTCGGCATTCCAGTCTACTCAGACGATCCAATGCTGCATGACTACATCGTGCAAGCTCGAGGCGCATTCGACGAAACCATCCGAGGCATTCTGAACCTGAAACGCTTGGGGCAGAAGGTTGAGATTCGGGTCGTCTTGCACAAGCTGTCAATTCAGCGGCTTCCTCAGTTATGTGAGTTCATTGCGCGCAATCTCTTGTTCGTTGATCAGGTTGCTCTGATGGGGCTTGAAATGATGGGGTTTACTCGCGCTAACCTTGACGAGCTATGGATTGATCCCATTGAGTACAAAGACACTCTCAGCAAATCAGTGCAGATTCTTACCAAATATGGAATGAACGTTTCGGTCTACAACCATCAGCTGTGTCTGGTTAATGCAGACATTCTTCCGTACTACCGAAAGTCAATCAGTGACTGGAAAAATGAGTTTGCGCCGGAATGCCTGACCTGCCGAAAGCAAAGCGAATGCGGAGGCTTTTTCTCGTCAGGGATCAAATTTGGATACAGCAAACAACTTTCTCCTTTCTGACGCCTCCGCAGGGCTATATCAAAGCAGCGGTTTTAGCGTCGGCCAGACATTTTCCAGCAACTTGCCCTGAGCCCCGGCCGCCGGGTGCAGACCATCGGCCTGCATCAAGTCCGGATGACCGCCCACGCCGTCGAGGAAAAACGGCACCAGCGGGATCTTTTTGTCGTTGGCGAGTTTGCCGTAGACCTCGGCGAAGGCGTCGGTGTAGCGCTTGCCGTAGTTGGGCGGCAATTGCATGCCGAGCAACAGTACCTTGGCGCCGCTCTGGCGGGAGCTGTCGATCATCGCCGCAAGGTTTTGTTGCAATTGAATGGGCGGCATTCCGCGCAGGCCATCGTTGCCGCCCAATTCGAGGATCACCAGTTCCGGTTTATGCTCTGCAAGCAGCGCCGGCAGCCGCGCCTGGCCCCCGGCACTGGTGTCGCCACTGATGGAGGCATTGACCACTTTGTCGTCAAAACCCTCCTTCTTGAGCCGTTGTTCGAGCAACGACACCCATCCCAAGCGGGTATCCAGTCCGAAACCGGCGCTGATACTATCGCCAACGATCAGGACAGTACCCGCCGCTGCGTTCTGGGCCATGCACGTCAAGGCCAGGCCAGCACTCAAAAACCACACACGCATCGGATTCTCCATGGGCGCAAGCATTCTCACCGCGAAGAACCTCAGCAAAGTGGTTCCCAGCGCGGAAGGTGAACTGACTATCCTGCACGAACTCAGCCTGGAACTGAACAAGGGCGACAGTCTGGCCATCGTCGGCGCGTCCGGTTCCGGCAAATCCACCCTCCTCGGCCTGCTCGCCGGCCTCGACCTGCCCAGCAGCGGCGAAGTCACCCTCGCTGGCCAGAGCCTGAGCAACCTCGATGAAGATCAGCGCGCACGTATCCGTGCCGAGCATGTCGGTTTTGTCTTTCAGTCGTTCCAGTTGCTCGACAGTCTTAACGCGTTGGAAAACGTCATGCTGCCGCTGGAACTCGATGGCCGCAAAGACGCCCGCGAGCGTGCCACCGAATTGCTCCAGCGCGTCGGCCTTGGCCAGCGCCTGACGCATTCGCCGCGCCAGCTCTCCGGCGGCGAGCAGCAACGTGTGGCGATTGCCCGTGCGTTTGCCGCCGAGCCTGACGTGCTGTTCGCCGACGAGCCCACCGGCAATCTCGACAGCCATACCGGCGAGCGCATCAGCGACTTGCTGTTCGAGTTGAACAAGGAACGCGGCACCACCCTGGTGCTGGTGACCCACGACGAACGCCTGGCCCATCGCTGCCGGCGCCTGATCCGTCTTGAAGCCGGGCTGTTGGTTGCCCCTCTGGAGCCTTGATGGCACGTTTGCCGCTGTTGCGTCTGTTCAGCCTCGCCATTCGCCAACTGCTGCGCGACGCCCGCGCCGGTGAATTGCGGGTGTTGTTCTTCGCGTTGGTCGTGGCGGTGGCGGCGAGCACTGCCATCGGTTACTTCGGCGCCCGCCTCAACGGCGCGATGATGCTGCGCGCAACCGAGTTTCTCGGCGCCGATCTGGTGCTGGAAGGCAGCTCGCCGGCCCGTGACGAGCAGATCAGGAGTGGCACCGAGCTGCGCCTGAAGCATGCGCAAGTGGTGGAATTCTCCAGCGTCATCGCCACCGACAATGGCATTCAGTTGTCGAGCATCAAAGCCGTCGACCGTGCCTATCCATTGCGCGGCGAACTCAAGAGCGCGCCAGCGCCCTTTGCCGCAGAACAATCCGGCGGTGAACCACAACCCGGCGAAGCCTGGGTCGAAGCACGCCTGCTGACGGCGCTGGATCTGAAGATCGGCGACAGCATCGATGTCGGCATGAAGACGTTGAAACTGACTCGCGTGCTGACTTATGAACCGGATCGCGCCGGCAACTTCTATAGCCTGACACCCCGGGTGATGATCAATCTCGATGACCTTGCCGCCACCGGCGTGGTGCAGCCCGGCAGCCGCGTGAGTTTTCGCGAACTGTGGCGTGGCGAACCGCAGGCGCTGGAAACCTATCGGCAATTGATCAAACCGGGCCTGGCGGCGAACCAGCGAATTCAGGATGCCCGCGACGGCAATCGGCAGATTGGCGGCGCGTTGGGCAAGGCTGAGCGCTATCTGAACATGGCCAGTCTGGTCGCGGTTCTGTTGGCCGGTGTGGCCGTGGCGTTGTCGGCGAATCGTTTTGCCAGTCGGCGTTTTGACGCCAGTGCCTTGTTGCGTTGCCTTGGTTTGTCACGCCGGGAAACCATGCTGCTGTTCAGTGTGCAACTGACCGTGCTGGGGCTGTTCGCCGCACTCAGTGGCGCGTTGCTCGGCTGGCTGGCACAACTGGGATTGTTCGCGCTGCTGCATGATCTGCTGCCCAGCGATGTTCCACCGGGTGGTGTGTTTCCGGCGATTGCCGGGATCGGCACCGGGCTGGTGGCCCTGGCAGGTTTCGCCCTGCCGCCGCTCGCCGCGCTGGGTCGGGTACCGCCGTTGCGCGTATTGCGTCGGGACATGCTACCGATTCCATCGAGCACCTGGATGGTTTACGGCGCCGCATTGGGCGCGCTGGGTCTGATCATGTGGCGCTTGAGTCTTGATCTGCTGCTGACGTTTGCCCTGCTCGGTGGCGGTGTCGTCGCGGCGGTCATCCTCGGCGGGCTGCTGCTATTGTTGCTGAACAGTTTGCGCCGCCTGTTGGCCCGCGCTTCGCTGCCATGGCGTCTGGGTCTTGGCCAACTGTTGCGCCATCCATTGGCGGCCGCCGGGCAATCGTTGGCGTTTGGTCTGATTCTATTGTCGATGGCGTTGATCGCCCTGCTGCGCGGCGAATTGCTCGACACCTGGCAAAACCAGTTGCCGAAAAACGCGCCGAACTACTTCGCCCTGAACATCCTGCCGGCGGACAAACAGGCGTTCACCGATCATCTGATCAAGGTATCGGCGCAAGCGGCGCCGCTGTACCCGGTGGTTCCGGGGCGACTGATCAGCATCAACGGCGAACCGGTGCAGCAAATCGTCAGCAAGGATTCGGCGGGCGACCGTGCGGTGCAGCGCGACTTGAGCCTGACCTGGGCGGCGGATTTGCCGGCGGGCAACAAGCTCACTGCCGGCCAATGGTGGCAAGATCAGCCAACCGACGATGTGCCGGGCGTTTCGGTGGAAGGCAAAGTAGCGGAAAGCCTCAAGCTCAAGCTCGGCGATCACATGGTGTTCAGTGTTGGCGGCGTCAATCGTGAAGCGAAGGTCACCAGCCTGCGCGAGATCAACTGGGACAACTTCCAGCCGAACTTCTTCATGATCTTCCAGCCCGGCACCTTGAAGGATCTGCCGGCAACCTACCTGACCAGTTTCTATCTGGCGCCCGGTCATGATCAGCAGATTGTCGAGCTGTCGCGGGCCTTCCCGGCGGTGACCATTCTTCAGGTCGAGGCGCTGCTCGAACAGCTGCGCAGCATCCTCGCTCAGGTCACTCTGGCGGTGGAATATGTATTGTTGTTTGTCTTGGCGGCCGGCATGGCGGTGCTGTTTTCCGGCTTGCAGGCAACGCTGGATGAACGCATTCGCCAGGGCGCGCTGTTGCGGGCACTCGGCGCCGAGCGCAGGTTGCTGGTCAAGGCCCGACGCATCGAGTTCGGCCTGCTCGGCGCGGTCAGCGGTTTGCTTGCGGCCATCGGTTCGGAAGTCGTGAGTCTGGTGCTGTATCGCTACGCGTTCGATCTGCCGTGGCATCCGCATCCGTGGTTGTTGGTGCTGCCGCTGATTGGCGCGGCGCTGATTGGCGGTGCCGGTGTGTTCGGCACGCGTCGGGCACTCAACGCAAGTCCGCTGACAGTGTTGCGCGAGGGTTGATAGACTCCAGCCGTCTTAATCACAAGAAGTTGCCATGAGCCGTTATCGCCCTCCCCGCACCGCCGGCACCGCGCTGATCACCCCTGAAGGTGAAGCGCGGATGCGTGCTGAATTCCATGAGTTGTGGCATGTGCGCCGCCCGCAGGTGACGCAATCGGTCAGCGAGGCGGCGGCGCAGGGCGATCGCTCGGAAAACGCCGAATACACCTACGGCAAGAAGATGCTGCGCGAGATCGACAGTCGCGTGCGCTTTCTGACCAAACGCCTGGAAGCATTGAAAGTCGTCAGTGAAAAACCCAGCGATCCGAACAAGGTCTACTTCGGCGCCTGGGTGACCATCGAAGACGAAGACGGCAAGCAATCGCGCTACCGTATCGTCGGCCCGGATGAACTTGACCTGAAACTGGGCCTGATCAGCATCGACTCGCCATTGGCCCGCGCCTTGATCGGCAAGGCGCTGGATGCAGAAGTGCGAGTGCAAACGCCGACGGGCGAGCAATTCGTCTATATCGTGGCGATCGAATACCTGTAAGGCGTATCAGCGGCGAGTGATCAGGCCCTGTCGTGCAACGCGGGTCAGTTGCTTGATCATCTCCGGCGCATCTTGCGCACACGGCGCCTGAATCACCGCCAGATCAAAACTGTCACTGGCAAAGCGCGCCAGCGACTCGCCGTCTTCAACAAACTGGATCAGGAACGCGGCAGGACCGCCACTGCGACGTGGCCAGCCATCGAGATAACGCAACAGCGTCGGCTGATGTTTACCGCCAAGGAGGATTTTCGGGTTGCGCTGGGTGATGTGTGCCGTGATCGGCGCGGGACGTGCTGGAGGGCGTAGTGCATTCATCGTGTCGTGTCTCTGCCTCAAAAGTCTGCATGGCAGGTGAGAGGCAACACCGAACCAGCGCTTTAGCGGTATTTCGAAGCCCTGTTCCGGCTTCTGACGGCAACTGTTGAAGTCACCTGGCGCCCCGCAAGTAGCTGTTTAAATCGGCGCATGGGCAACATCCTAGAGAACGTGACCGATCAGTGTCAAGAATCAGCCGCAACAAAAAAGGCCCGCACAATGCGGGCCTTTTGGCTTGACCTAGAGCGCTCAACCGGCGATGGCGCGATCCACCGAAAGCTTGCCGGCACCTTCGATCAGTACGGCGAGGCTGCCACCGAGCAGGGCCAGTGCGAACTCGTAGCCGTTGTTGGCCATGAACAAGCCGTTGCTGATGTGCACGGTGAAGATTGCCACCAGCGACAGGAAGGTCAGACCCAGCGCGGCCGGACGCACCAGCAAGCCGATGATCAATGCCAGGCCAGCGAAGAATTCAGTGCCGCCAGCCAGCGTAGCCATCACGTAGCCCGGGTGCAGGCCAATGCTGTCCATGTACTGCGCGGTGCCCGCCAGACCGTAACCACCGAACAGACCGAAAAGCTTCTGCGAACCGTGGGCGGCGAAGATCACGCCGACAGCAATGCGCAGAATGGTCAGACCGTAACCAGCGCGGGTGAACAGTACTTTGTTGATCAGAGAGCTCATGGGGCGTTCCTTGTTTTTGCGAGAAGTTGTGTGTGTTGGTTGGCCGCTATATTAATCAGTTAATTTCATGTTAAAAGCGCAAATATTCCGCCATAACAATCAAATTATTCGATCATTTTCGTGAGACGACTTTCTGCGCCCCGGGCTCCAACGACTCCCGCTCCCGGTCGAACGCCAAGTAATACTTGTTCACGCTATTAACATAGCTGACGGGCCCCATTCCCACCTGCTCCATGGCGATGCGCTCGACCTGGAAGAACCACTGGTTGGGATTCAACCCACGCCGGCGGGCCTCGGCACGCATGCCCTGCACTCGCTCGGGGCCGATGTTGTAGGCCGCCAGCGTGAACGCCATGCGCTCGCGCTCATTGAGTTTTGGGCTGTTGAAGAATTTGCGACGGATCATTGCCAGGTACTTGGCTCCGGCCTGCACGTTTGCATCGAGATTCTGAATATTGTTGACGCCGACCCGTTGCGCGGCGGACGGGGTGATCTGCATCAGGCCGGTCGGGCCACTGCCGCTGCGGGCATTGGGTTGCAGCGCCGATTCCTTGAACGCCAGTGCTGCCAGATTCAGCCAATCCATGCGCTGTGCTTCGGCATGCTTTTGCAGGGTTGGCCGCAGTTTTTCCAGACGCTGGCGATCAGCCTTGGCCAATGGATAGTGAACTTGATAGAGACGGCGATAGATGCGCAGGAACGCCGCGTCTTCGTTCGCCGGTTTCTTGTAACCGGTGAGGAAGCGATCAATGCTCGCGCGCAGCATCGAAGCATCCCGGCGCACGAACCAGTATTCCTCGCCCGGTTCGCTGATCATCACCTGTCGATCAAATCGCAGTTTTGGCAGGATCTTGCCCCAGCGCTCGGCAATCGGTTGCTCGACGATGGTCAGGTGAAAGATTCCGCCCTGGACCATTTCCAGCACGTCTTCGACCGCCAGTGTCGGGTCGACCCATTCGATCTTGATCGGCGCCAGTTTGTGCAAGGCCAGTTTCTGATTGAGCTGGCTGACCGCTTCGCCCGCCGCACTGCCGGTGGGCAACGCGAGGGTTTTACCGGACAGTTGCTCGACCTTGGTGTAGCGCCGCTCGCCCTTGATGCCAACCAGCACCAGCGGCACGTTGCTGGCGATCGGCTCACTGCTGGCTACCGCGTGCCCCGGTTGCAGCTCAAGCAATTCACCCGGCGCGACCAGATCGCCTTCGCCGCGCTGCAATGCACCGAGCAATTGATCCTTGGCTTTGGGAATGATCTTGAGAGTGATTTCCTGACCGTCACGGGCATGACCGTTGAGGTATTGCTCGAAGGCGCGCAGGCGATGGTATTCGATACCGATGGACTGACCCTGGACTTCGCCGGAGCTGTTGCGGCTCTGGTTGACCAGCACCCGCAGCACGCGACTGCTGCGAATTTCCGCCAGATCGCGGACTTTCGCTGCCGGCACGGCTTGCAGCGGCCCGGGCAGGCGCGCAACCGCCGTCATCGGCAGTAGCAACGATCCACACAACAGCAACAAAACCGAGGGACGAACCATCCACTCTCCGAAAAGAATACGGGGCGATTTCACCGCTGAACGGTCGAAATCACCGACGAAAACAGAGCGCCATGAGCGCTGGCAAAGTGCGAGAGACTGGCACAGTAGTGGCAACTTTGCCAAACCGGGCTGCGTCGCGGCATCAAAAGACAGCTATAACTCGTTGTAGTTCTTGGCTTTTCTTATGAATCTACAGCTCTGGTATGCTTTCCGGCCTTCGGCCCGAGGTAGCAACCATGCAACTCATCGATATCGGCGTCAACCTGACCAACCCAAGTTTCGCCGACAAACACCAGGCCGTACTCGACCGCGCCTATGCGGCCGGGGTCTGCCAATTGGTGCTGACCGGCACCAGCGTCGAGGGTAGCGAGCAAGCACTGGAGCTGTGCCAGCAACTGGATGACGGCGGGCAACGCCTGTTCGCCACCGCAGGGATTCATCCGCATTCGGCCAGTGAATGGAATGCTGACAGCGCCCGCCGTCTGCGCAGTTTGCTGAAGGAAACCAACGTGGTGGCGGTGGGTGAATGCGGACTGGACTTCAACCGTGATTTCTCGCCGCGCCCGCAGCAGGAAAAAGTCCTCGAAGAACATCTGGCGTTGGCCGTCGAACGGCAACTTCCGGTTTTCCTGCATGAACGCGATGCCAGTCAGCGCCTGCTGGAAATTTTGAAAGACTTCCGCGATCACCTTCCCGCCGCCGTGGTGCATTGCTTCACAGGCGAGCAAAAGGCGCTGTTCAGTTATCTCGACCTGGACCTGCACATCGGCATTACCGGCTGGATCTGCGACGAACGCCGGGGCACGCACTTGCATCCGCTGGTCAAAGAGATCAAACGCGGACGGCTGATGCTAGAGAGCGATGCGCCGTACCTGTTGCCGCGCACCTTGCGCCCGAAGCCGAAGAATGGTCGCAATGAACCGGCGTATCTGACCGAAGTGCTGCGCGAGGTAGCGTTGCATCGAGGTGAGACCGAGGAAGATCTGGCGGCGCATAGCACTGCGTGCGCCCGCGCATTCTTCAAGCTCCCCAGTCTCTCCTGACACACCAGAATTCCCCCTGTAGGAGTGAGCCTGCTCGCGATGGCGGCAGCTCATTCAACTTTGAGGCGACTGACACACCGCCATCGCGAGCAGGCTCACTCCTACAAGGGCGGGACCCCATCGCATGTTGACCCATATCAAGATCTGCAGACCTGCGTAGCGGCACAATGCTGGCACCTTGCCAAAACTGTTTCCGCTATCAGAGAAGACCTCCATGGGTGCCTGGCTTAGCAATATCTCGCTGAAATACAAATTCTGGGCGGTCAACGCGGTCGCCTTCGTCACCACCCTGCTGCTGGTGTTGTACGCCGTGCAACTTGAACAGCAGGCCCGCAGCCACGCCGCGCGGGCGTCCGCTCAGGCTCAGGCGCAATTGCTCAAGGCCTGGCCAGTCGGCCAAGCCTTGCCCAAGGCCGATCAGGTGCTGACTTTCAAACGTGGAGAAGCGCCACGCCTCAACGATCAACCGCTGCTGGAGATCACCGACAACCACGGCTGGAACGAGATCAATCAGATGCCACTGTTCGGCGATAACCCGTTGATGGGCGCCGAAGTGTTCAGCCGTGCCGATGGTGAGCAAGTCGCGGTGATCGCCTATGGCCCAAGCCTGACGCAGGTATTCAGCGAACGTTTCGCCAATTACGCGGTGGCCGTGCTCATCCTGATGCTGGCGATGCTCGGCGCTTCGCAACTGTTGATCCGCTTCCTGCTCAGCCAGCTCAACACGTTGAAAGATGTGATGTTGCATGTCGAAAAAAGCGGTGACCTTTCCGCCCGGGTGCCGCTGGCCTGCAAAGACGAAGTCGGGCAGATGGCCAATGCCTTCAACGCGATGCAGGCCGGTTATCAACGCGTGGTCACCACTGTCGCCAACACCGCGCGGCAACTGGATGTCGGTGCCGCGCGCCTGGCATTAAGCATGAACGAAGTGCGTCACGGCATGCTCGGCCAGCAAAGCGAAACCGATCAGGCCGCCACGGCGATCAACGAGATGACCGCCACGGTTTATCACATTGCCCAACACGCCGGCGCCACCCGCGATCTGTCGCAGACCGCCGACGGTCTGGCGGGCAGTGGTCAGCAAGTGGTGGCCCGGGTGCAGCATTCGATTGCCGGGTTATCGAGCGGCGTGCAGCAAACCGCCGAGATGATCCAGCGTCTGGCCGAGGACAGCCAGAAGATCAACGGCGTGGTCAGCGTGATCCACAGCATCGCCGAGCAGACCAATCTGCTCGCGCTCAACGCCGCCATTGAAGCGGCCCGGGCCGGCGAGATGGGCCGCGGTTTTGCGGTGGTTGCCGATGAAGTGCGCAATCTCGCCAAGCGCGTACAGACCTCCACCGATGAGATCACCATCATGGTTTCGGCATTGCAGGCCGGCACGCGCGATGCGGTGGATTTCATGCAGGAGAGTTCGTACAAGGCTGACGACTGCGTGCAGCAGGCGCAAGAGGCTGGCGAAGCGCTCGCGGAGATCACCGGAGCGGTGGCGCAGATGCGTGAGAGCAACACGCAAATTGCCGTAGCGGCGGAGCAGCAGAGTCAGGTGGCTGAAGAGATGAATCGCGCGGTGGTGAGCATTCGCGATGTGACCGAGAACACCGTGCAACAGACGGTGGATTCGGCGACGACCAGTAATGAGTTGGCGACGTTGGCCGGGGAATTGAGCAAGGCTATCGGGCAGTTGAAACTTTAAGGGCCCTATCGTGGGCAAGCCCGCTCCCACAGAATCACTGGTGTGCACAAAATCTGTGTTCGGTGGAGATCCCTGTGGGAGCGGGCTTGCCCGCGATGGTGTCAGCCAAACCAGCATCAAATATGACCATTGTCCCTATCACTGCAATAGCCAACCTTGATTCGCCGCCCTCCCCGCCCCGGCCTATTCTTCAACCCATGTGTTCAACATGGATCGAGGAGTAGTCAACATGGGCAAACGTCACCCCAACCTTCCCGCGTGGCAATGGCGCGCGTACCCGGGCAATCATCAGCACCCGACCAATCTGGTGCTGCACCTGATTGCCGTGCCGTTGTTCATCGTTGCGTTTCTGCTGATCGTGTCCGGGGTGTTCAGCCTGAGTCTAGCCAGCGTGGCCATCGGCGTGATCGGTATCGTCGCGGCGCTGGGTTTGCAGCGTCACGGTCACAGCCTGGAGGCGCAAGCCTCCGAGCCGTTCAGTGATCGCAAAGATGCCGTGTCACGGTTATTGGTTGAACAGTTTCTGACTTTTCCGCGCTTCTTTCTCAGTGGCGGTTGGTGGCGCGCCTGGCGTGAGCGCCACCGTCGGCATTGAGTCAGGCGAAGATCGTGACGGTCTGGCGGCTCATCGCAATCAACTGACCTTGCGCGCTCCACAACTTGGCGGCGACGTGGCCGTAACCGTCGGCGGCGTATTCGATGTCGGCGAGGTATTTGCACCAGTCCAGCGTGCTCAGATCATGTAACGGCTGAACAAACTCAATGGTCCAGGTCAACGTGCTACCCGGTGCCGGCTTCTTCAGGTACGGCAGCAACGCCGGTGGCCACGCATCGACCAGCGCCAGCAGATGCGCCTCACTGACCGGCTCTTCCTTGACATCCCCGCGCAACCGCACCCAGCCGCCCATCAGCCGTGATGGAGTACCGGTGAACGGCATGCCGCCTACAGTCCAGCGCATTGCCAGATGGCGCATGAACTCAGGCGTTACGCCTTTGATGTAGGGCAACTCCGGGCATTCGTCCCAGTGTTTCATTTCTGCTGCCGGATAGGCTTCAACCGCCACTTCCGAAGGCCGCGATGCACCGAAGCTGCCTTGCACTATCGTCACCACCTGACCGTTCTGCATGGCGCGCCCCAGCACTTGGCTGACCGCTTTGCCTTCACGCAGCACATCCACCTCGAAGCTCACCGGGACTTCAGGTTCGACCGGGCCGACAAAGGTGATCGCCAGCGAACGCACCGGGCGATCTGCCGGCACCCTGGCGCGCATGGCTTCGTATTGCAGCGCAGCCACCAGACCACCAAAACTGGCGCGGCCCTGACCCCATTCGGCGGGAATGGTCAGTTGCGGATCGCGGCGGACCGCCTCGAGCAGATCACAAAAGCGCATGGCAACCTCGGAAAGCGAAAAGTGAATGCGGGGATCTTAACCAGCCAAAGACAGCGCCGCAGCGTCTATTCCGGTCAAATGCGCTGACAGAAAGGCCTTAAACCCATATCAGCCACACTGAAATCCCTTGTAGGAGTGAGCCTGCTCGCGATAGCGGTCTGACAGCCAACACAGTTGTTGAATGTCAGACCGCTATCGCGAGCAGGCTCACTCCTACAGGGGTTTTGGGGTGATTCAGGATTATTTGAAGCAAGTCGAACTGAGTTTTTCGAGGACGCGATCGGCTTTGCTTTCGGCCTTGATCATGGTCGCTTGCCACGTCGCGACGCAGGGCTGCAAGTCCGCTTCCTGCTCGGCTTTCGCCAGCCACTGCCAGCAATCGTGCCAGTCACCGAGCGCGCCTTGGGCTGACTTCAAACGCTCCAGCGCCGGTTGCGGCAAACGATCCAGTTCGGGATAGGCTTCGATGCCATAGCGCACGCGCTTGATCAGCAGACGCAGACGATGGCGGTCATGGGCCGGATCGTGCAGCGCCTCGTCGAGTTTCTGCCATTGTTTGCCGAGGCGTTTTTCGATGCGTTTATCCAGCCCCTTGAGCAAGCCTTGACGCTGGGATGCGCGCAGAAAACGCGGGAACGCATCGAGCATCATCAACAGCGAAGCCACCTCCTGACTCGCCGCCAGTGCCGGATAGGCCTCGGCCATTTGCACCAGACGCCGTTGCGCGGCTTCAGGCTGATCGTGTTGAAGCAGATACGCCGCGAGCACTTCGCGATCACGCCACGGCGTGGTCAACTGGCCGACCGCCGACGCCGCGCCCTCCAACTGCTCGACACCCGGCAAACCACGCAACGGCCGCATCAGGCTGCGCAAGCGCCGTACCGTAGTGCGCAGATCGTGCAGCGCTTCGGGGTCGGTACGTGCAGTCAATCGCGCCTGACAGGCGAGCAGCCGCACTTCCAGGCTCAGGACATGGGCCACCAGACGATCAACCAATGCAGACATCACTTGCTCCTGATTCAAATGGCTTTGCGGATGAGTCTGCCGTTGTGTCACAGCCGCATCCTTGCGCTATGTCAGCAGCTTAGCGTCCGGCGCGGGATTCGCGAATGTAGAAACGCGCCTTCTCGGCCTTGTTGCTGCACCCTTCGAAACCCTCGAATTGCTGCTGGGTCTTGGCGGCCGTCAGCAACGACAGGGCCTTGGAGTAGCTGACCGTACCGGCGAAACCTTCGGCCTTGGCCAGATCCAGTTCATGCCACGCCGCATCGAGCTGGCTGCCACAGCTGTCGCGGTAAGC
This sequence comes from Pseudomonas sp. FW305-7, assembly GCF_058786735.1. NCBI lineage: Bacteria > Pseudomonadati > Pseudomonadota > Gammaproteobacteria > Pseudomonadales > Pseudomonadaceae > Pseudomonas > Pseudomonas sp. FW305-7. Next base: position 142,942 of record NZ_JBYSZA010000006.1, on the reverse strand, counting down.
GGTTTTACCGGCGCAACCGGCCAATGCCAGAGCCATCAACGGCACACAGATCCAGGCTTTCATCACTTACACCTCAAAATAGGTCAACAGTCGTGCAGGTAAGACGGTCAGGCGGCGAAAAAGTGCCTTGCCGGCGCTTGAATCCGCGCAACTGAGAAGGATAACGCTGAAGGGTCATGCAGTATCGAAAAAACGACGTCAGCGGCGCACTCAACGACTTCGGCGATTGAGCCAGCCGGGCGATGGGTGCATTGTGGAACCTTGTCGGGAGGAAGCTGGATGAAAAAACGAGTCGCACTGGTGCTGGGCTCCGGTGGCGCCCGGGGTTATGCCCATATCGGAGTCATTGAAGAAATCGAGAAACGCGGTTACGAAATTGCCTGCATTGCCGGGTGTTCGATGGGCGCGGTTGTCGGCGGGATCTACGCCGCCGGCAAACTCGACGTTTACAAAAACTGGATCGAAAGTCTCGATTATCTGGATGTGCTGCGCCTGGTGGATGTGAGTTTTCGCCTGGGCGCCATTCGCGGTGAAAAGGTCTTCGGCCAGATCCGCAAGATCGTTGGCGAGATCAACATTGAGGACTTGCGCATTCCCTATACAGCCGTCGCCGCGGATCTCACCAATCAGCAAGAAATCTGGTTTCAGGAAGGCTGCCTGCATCAGGCGATGCGTGCCTCGGCGGCGATTCCCAGTCTGTTTACTCCGGTCATGCAGGGCAATCGGATGTTGGTCGACGGCGGCATCCTCAACCCGCTGCCAATCGTGCCGGTGGTGTCGAGTCACTGCGATCTGATCATCGCGGTCAATCTCAACTCGACCAACCAGCGCCATTACAAATTGCCGGTGATCCAGCGTCCTGCGGCATTTCGCAGCCGGTTCGACAGCCTGATCAGCTCGCTGGGTTCGAAGATGCCGTTCCGCCGGACACAAGCTGAACAGTTACTGCGACTGGAACAGGAAGCCTTGCGCGCCGAGGCCGCCGACATCAACCCGTGGCTCGAAGGCGCCGAACCCGAAGCCCAGCAACCCGCCGCCGCGCCGGAGCGCGAAGGCGCGCCGAAATCCGCCACCGGATCATTCATCATCGATAACGTCGGCCCGGCCTCGCTGCTGGATTTGATCAACCAGAGTTTCGAGGTGATGCAGACCTCGCTGGCGCAGTACAAGATTGCCGGATACCCGCCAGATATCCTGATCAATGTGCCGAAGCGGGTTTGCCGGTTCTTCGAGTTCTACAAGGCGCCGGAGTTGATCGCGTTGGGTCGCGAGATTGCCCGGGATACGCTGGATCGGTATGACAGCGAACAGAGCAGAGAGCCCTGAAGTTTTCCGCTGACTGCAGCGGCCCCATCGCTGGCAAGCCAGCTCCCACAGGTTTCACGAGTGTGGCTCAAATCTGTGCATCACATCGACCACTGTGGGAGCTGGCTTGCCAGCGATGAGGCCGGAAAAGACAACACAACATTCAAAGATTGTTCTCACTGATCAGTCGATACCCGACCCCCGCCTCCGTCACGATAAACCGCGGCTGCGTCGGATCATCCGCCAGTTTCTGGCGCAAATGCCCCACCACAATCCGCAGATAGTGACTGTCCTCGGTATGCGTCGGGCCCCAGATATCCTTGAGCAATTGCTGCTGCGTGATCACCCGCCCCGGGTGCCGCGCCAGTTGCGCCAGCACCGCATATTCCTTGCGGGTCAGCGCCACTTCGGCGCCGTCCAGCAATACGCGCCGATACGCCAGATCCACCGTCAGCGGGCCGAAATTCAGCGCTGCCTGCTGCGCCTCGCCCGCCGGTGCCTGGCGCAACAAGGCGCGCACCCGGGCAAGAAACTCCTGAATGCCAAACGGCTTGGTCACGTAGTCATTGGCGCCACCATCCAGCGCCTGGACTTTCTGCCCTTCGCTGGCGCGCACCGACAGCACCAGCACCGGCGCCGTGGCCCACTCGCGGAACTCGCGCAGCACCTGCTGACCGTCCATGTCCGGCAGGCCCAGGTCAAGCACCAGCAAGTCCGGTTTGTTCAGCGCCGCTTGCGCCAAACCCTCGGCACCGGTGCCGGCCTCGAGCACTTTGTAGCCTTGTGAAGCGAGGCTGATGCGCAAGAACTTGCGGATCTGCGGTTCGTCGTCGATGACCAAAATGGTCGCAGTCTGGCTCATGAATTCACATCAACAGAAAAGATTGGCAAGAGAGTAGCGCACACGGATTCAGGCTTCATCGTCCATCCCCGGTTGCGCCTGCAACGGCAGGTGCAGGGTGATGCAGGTGCCGCGCCCGTCAATGCCGTCGGCAACGCTGATTCGTCCGCCATGCGCACCGACCATGCCCTGACAAATCGCCAGGCCCAGCCCCGTGCCCTGGCCGCCGCGATCCCCGCGTGCAGCGGTGTAGAACATGTCGAAAATCTTCGCTCGCTCGTCCTCGGGAATCCCCGGTCCTTCGTCACTGACCGAGAAGAAAATCTCTTGATCATTCGCTCCCGCGTTCAGTTGCAAACGACCGTGAGGGGGCGAGAAGCGCGCAGCGTTTTCCAGCACATTGACCAGCGCCTGCTCGATCAGCGCCGCATGCACGAACAACAACGGCAATTCGGCCGGCACATCGGTGCTGACCTGCAACGGTGCGAGCACCGCGCGCAGGCGATTGAGCGAACTGCCGACGATGTCGGCCGGCGACACCCAATCCCGCGCCAACTTCAGCGCGCCGTGGCCGAGCCGGGTCATGTCGAGCAGATTCTGGATATAACGATCAAGACGTTCGGCCTCATCGCGTGTGCCTTCGAGCAGCTCACGACGATCCTCCAGCGGGATCGCTTCGCCGAGGGCCAACAGACTGTCAATGCTGCCGCGCATGGAGGTCAGCGGTGTGCGCAAATCGTGGGATACCGAGGCGAGCAAGGCGCTGCGCAGTTGCTCGGTTTCGCCGTGCAGGCGCGCCGCTTCCAGATCGTCCGCCAGTTGCGCGCGGGCCAGTGCTTGCGCCAATGGCTGACTGAGCGCGGTGAGCAAACGACGACGCTGGCCACTCAGGGTCTGGCCTTCTTTGGCGCAAACACCGAGCAAGGCCAACGGCCCGTCTTCGACCGACAGCGGCCACCACCACCAGCGACCGAACGGCAACGTGCCCGTGCCCATGCCGGCCGGTTGATCGTGCTGCCAGGCCCAGTCGGCGGCGGCGCGTTCGGACTCGGTGAATTCCAGTGGCCCGCCGGTCTCGACTTTCCAGCCACCCTGGCCGTCGCGATTGAGCAGACACAATTGCAGATCGCTCCAGCCATTGAGGTGCTGCGCAGCGGCGCTGACCACGGCTTGCCGATCAGTAGCAGCGGTGAGTTTGCGCGACAGATCGAGCAGCTCGCTGGTTTCTTCCTGGGTGTCGCGCAACGCTTGCAATTGCCGACGCTGACGTGCCGCGAGATTACCGGTGAGCGCCGCCATCAACAGGAAGAACAGCAAGGTCAGCACGTCTTCTTCGCGCTGGATGCTGAAGGAAAAATTCGGTGGGATGAACAGAAAGTCGTAGGTCAGAAACGACAACGCCGCGCAGGCCAGCGCCGGGCCAAGACTGCTGCGCACCGCCACCAGCAACACTGCCGCGAGGAACACCAGCGAGATATTCGGCAGCGGCAACACACTCGACACCGCCCACGCCAGGGCACTGGCCAGCACCGTGGCGACCAGCGCCAGCGCGTAGTCGAACCACACCAGTGTCGGCGTTGATCGAGGGCGCGGTTGATGCTGCTCCTGATCGCTGTCGAGGACGTTGATTTCCAGACCATGGGCCTGCCGCAACAAGCGTGCAGCCAAGCCGCCACCGAACAAGCGACGACGCAGACGCGGTCGCGATTGGCCGACCAGCACCAGACTCGCCCGGCGTTCAGCGGCATGCTGGATCAGGGTTTTCGCCACTTCGCCGGCACGCAGCAACACCACTTCGCCGCCGAGGCGTTCGGCCAGCTGCTGAGCGCTTTGCAGGCGCAGACGCGATTGCTCGTCGCGCACCGTGCCGTTGTATACGTGCACCAGACTCCACGGCAAATGCCGACGCTGCGCCACCCGACTGGCGTGACGCACAAGGCGTTCGGCCTGCGCATCGCCATCGACGCCGACCAGCAAACGTCCGCGGACCGCCGGCGCGGCCTGACCGAGTTGGCGATAGCCCTGAGCGAGATCGTTATCGACCTGTGCGGCAGCGGTTTGCATCGCCAGCTCGCGCAGTGCGGTGAGATTGGTCTGGGTGAAAAATGCATCGATCGCAGCGCGGGCCTGCTCCGGCACGTAGACCTTGCCTTCGCGCAGTCGCTCAAGCAATTCGCGCGGTGGCAAGTCGATCAGCAGCAGTTCGTAGGCTTCCTGCAGCACCCAGTCGGGCAGGGTTTCGCGCACTTGCACACCGGTGATGCCGCGCACCTGATCGTTGAGGCTTTCGAGGTGCTGGACGTTGACCGTGGTGAACACATCGATGCCGGCGGCGAGCAGTTCCTGAATGTCTTGCCAGCGTTTGGTGTGGCGACTGCCGGGAGCGTTGCTGTGTGCCAGCTCATCGACCAGCACCAGTTTCGGTTTGGCGGCGAGGATGCCGTCGAGGTCCATTTCTTCCAGCATCACACCACGGTATTCCGAGCGCACCAATGGCTGCTGCGGCAGGCCGCCGAGCAGCGCTTCGGTTTCGGCGCGGCCATGGGTCTCGACGACCCCGGCGATGACTTTTACGCCCTGGCGCAGTTGGGTGTGGGCAGCCTGGAGCATCGCATAGGTCTTGCCGACGCCGGGAGCGGCGCCGAGAAAAACCTTGAGTCGGCCACGGCCGTCGCGGGGCAGGTCAGCTAACAGTGCGTCGGCGCGGCCGGAGTCGCTCATTCTTGATCTCTTCAGTCAGATGTTGATCGTTCCCACGCTCTGCGTGGGAATGCAGCCCGGGACGCTCTGCGTCCCACTAATGCAGACGCGGAGCGTCCATTGATGCATTCCCACGCAGAGCGTGGGAACGATCATCTTCTACAGTTTTTCCAGTGCCATGTTCAGCTCAAGCACATTCACCACCGGCGGCCCTACCAACGGCTGTTCGATGTGCGCATCGAGCAGTTGCTGCAAGGTCGACACCGGCAGATTGCGCGCTTGCGCGACACGCGCCAGTTGATAGGCAATTGCCGCTGGAGGCAAGTGCGGATCGAGGCCGCTGCCGGAAGTGGTCAGCAGCGCCAATGGCACTGGACCTTGCCCGGGAACCTGCAATTTGTTGGCGTCGTCGATCACCCGTGTGGCCAGTGCCGGATTGCTCGGCGCCAGGTTGCTCGCGCTGCTGGAAACGGTCGCAAACGCACCGGCCGATGGCCGTGGGTGGAACCAGGCATCGCCGACAAAATCCTGGGCGATCAGAGACGAGCCGCGAACCTTGCCATCGGCGTCGTGAACCAGACTGCCGTTGGCCTGTGCGGGGAACGCGACTTGCGCGACGCCAGTCACCACCAGTGGATAGGCAACGCCGGTGACCAGGGTCATCAGCACCAGCAGGCTCAGGGCCGGACGTATCATTGTGGACATTTCAGAATCCTCGAATTCGTTGGGCAAACTTTGGTGGAGTGTCAGGGAATTCTTTTCCCCCTCACCCCAGCCCTCTCCCCCAAGGGGGCGAGGGGGAAAGGGAGCCGAACATCGCATTGTTCAAAACCTGAGTTCGACTCGATCTCTCAGGTCGGTGCAGCCCCAAAAAACACCTTGGTCAGTCCCCTCTCCCTCCGGGAGAGGGTCAGGGTGAGGGGCTCTTTGCAGCCTCACACCAGATGCAACGCCGTCAGCAGCATGTCGATCGCCTTGATCCCCACGAACGGCACCACAATCCCGCCCAATCCGTAAATCAGCAGATTGCGTCGCAACAACGCCGCCGCACTCGCCGCCTGCACTCGCACACCACGCAACGCCAGTGGAATCAGCACCACAATGATCAAGGCGTTGAAGACGATGGCCGACAAAATCGCGCTCTGCGGGCTGGTCAGGTGCATGATGTTCAGCACACCAAGCTGCGGGTAGATCGAGGCGAACAGCGCCGGCAGAATCGCGAAGTATTTGGCCACGTCGTTGGCAATGGAAAAGGTTGTCAACGCACCACGCGTCACCAGCAATTCCTTGCCGATCTGCACCACGTCCAACAGCTTGGTCGGGTCGCTGTCGAGGTCGACCATGTTGGCCGCCTCGCGTGCCGCTTGCGTACCGTCGTTCATCGCCATGCCGACGTCAGCCTGAGCCAGCGCCGGGGCATCGTTGGCGCCGTCGCCGCACATCGCGACCAGGCGGCCGTCGTTCTGTTCGTGGCGGATACGTGCGAGTTTTTTCTCCGGGGTCGCTTCGGCGAGGACGTCATCGACGCCTGCTTCTGCAGCAATCGCCGCAGCGGTCAGCGGGTTGTCACCGGTGACCATTACCGTGCGAATCCCCAGCTTGCGCAGTTCGGCAAAACGCTCGCGGATACCTGGCTTGACCACGTCCTTGAGATGGATCGCGCCGAGCAGTTTACCGTCGGCACACACCAGCAACGGTGTGCCGCCGCTCTGGGCGATCTTGTCGATTTCCCGCGACAGCGCCGGGGCCAGATCGGTGCGTTTCTGGCCGAGGAAATTCAACAGCGAATCCACCGCGCCCTTGCGATACACGCGGCCCTGATAATCGACACCGGACAAGCGGGTTTCCGCACTGAACGGCACAGCGGTCAAAGTGTCCAGCGACGGCTCAGGCTGCGGATGTAGACCGCGCAGGTACTCGACGATGGATTTACCTTCGGCGGTGTCATCTGCCAGCGAGGCAAACAACGCCCCCTCGGCCAGATCACGACCACTGACACCCGGCGCGGCATACACCGCACTGCAGCGACGGTTGCCGAACGTGATGGTGCCGGTCTTGTCCAGCAACAGCACATGCACGTCACCCGCCGCTTCCACCGCACGCCCGGATTTGGCGATCACGTTCAGGCGCACCAGGCGATCCATCCCGGCGATACCAATGGCCGACAGCAAGCCACCGATGGTGGTCGGAATCAACGTCACCAGCAGCGCCACCAGGAACACCAGCGGCAAGCTGCCATTGGCGAAGTGGGCGAACGGTTGCAGGGTCACGACCACCAGCAAGAAGATCAGGGTCAGGCCGATCAGCAGGATATCCAGCGCCACTTCGTTCGGGGTTTTCTGGCGTTTGGCGCCTTCGACCAGCGCGATCATGCGGTCGAGGGTCGACTCACCGGGGTTGGCGGTGATCTTCACCAGCAGCCAGTCGGAGACCAGTCGGGTGTTGCCAGTGACCGCCGAGCGATCGCCGCCGGACTCACGAATCACTGGAGCGGATTCACCAGTGATTGCCGCTTCGTTGACCGCCGCAATACCCTCGATGACTTCGCCGTCACCGGGGATCATTTCCCCCGCTTCGACGCGCACGATATCGCCTTTACGCAAGCTGGCTGCGGGCACAACCTGGAAGCTGCCATTGGCCTGTTTGCGTCGAGCGCTGAGGCCTTCGCTGCCGGCCTTGAGGCTGTCGGCGCGGGCCTTGCCGCGACCCTCGGCCAAAGCTTCGGCGAAGTTGGCGAACAGCACCGTGAACCACAGCCACAGGGCGATTTGTGCGGCGACGAACGTCGGTACGACATTGTCCGGAATGAAGCACAACACGGTGGTGAAGATCGCGGTCAGTTCAACCACCAGCATCACTGGCGAGCGCACCAGTTGCCGAGGGTCGAGCTTGACGAAGGCTTGCACCAGCGCCGGTCGCCACAGGGCCGAGATCGCGGTTTTCGCTTGTTCCGGTGCCTTGGCGGCAACGGGTTTGATTGCGGGCATATTCATCATTCAGTCCTCAGAAGCCCATGCTCAGATGTTCGGCGATAGGGCCGAGCGCCAGGGTCGGCAAGAAGGTCAGGCCGCCCACCAGCAAAATGGTCACGGTCAATAGGGTCACGAACAGCGGGCCGTGGGTCGGGAAGCTGTTCTGGCCGATCGGTGCGGTTTTCTTCATCGCCAGGCTGCCGGCCAGTGCCAGTACCGGAAGGATGTAACCGAAGCGCCCGATCAACATGCCCAGACCGAGCATCAGGTTGTGGAACGGTGTATTGGCGCTCAGGCCACCGAACGCCGAACCGTTGTTCGCGCTGGCCGAGGTATAGGCGTAGAGCAATTGGCTGAAACCGTGCGGGCCGGGGTTGCTGATGGTTGCCGCAGGGCCTGGCAGAACGGCAGCAATCGCACCGAGCACCAGCACGCCAACCGGCATCACCAGGAGCGTGACTACCAGCAATTGCACTTCCCGCGCCTGCAGTTTCTTGCCGAGGTATTCCGGGGTGCGGCCGATCATCAGGCCGGCGAGGAACACCGCGATGAGTACGTTGAGCAACATGCCGTAGAGCCCGGCACCGACGCCGCCGAAGATCACTTCGCCGACCATCATGTTGACCAGCGCCACCATGCCGCTGAGCGGGTTGAGGCTGTCATGCATACCGTTGACCGAACCGTTCGACGCCGCCGTGGTGGTCACCGACCACAGCACAGTGGCGGTGGTACCAAAGCGCGCTTCCTTGCCTTCCAGCGGCGCAGTCTGTTCGACAGCGGCGTTGTTCAGGGTTGGATTCGGTTGATATTCGGCCCACAGCGAAGTCGCGCCACCGATCAGGAACAGCGCGAGCATGCAGGCGATGATCGCGCGGCTCTGACGCAGGTCTTTGACGTAATGGCCGAAGGTGAACACCAGCGCTACCGGGATCAGAATGATCGAAGTGACTTCGAACAGGTTGCTCCACGCGGTCGGGTTTTCGAACGGGTGCGCCGAGTTGACGCCGAAGAAACCACCACCGTTGGTGCCCAGTTGCTTGATCGCAATCTGGCTGGCCGCAGGACCCAGCGGGATCACTTGATCAACGCCCTGCATCGTCACGGCATTCACATATTGCGCGAAAGTTTGCGGCACGCCCTGCCAGACCAGATACAGCGCCAGCAGCAGGCACAGTGGCAACAAGCCGTAGAGGGTGGCACGGGTCATGTCGACCCAGAAGTTGCCAAGGGTCTTGGCCGACTTGCGACCGATACCGCGGCACAGCGCAACCAGCACAGCCAGGCCAGTCGCGGCGCTGACGAAGTTCTGCACGGTGAGGCCGACCATCTGACTCAGGTAGCTGAGGGTCGCTTCGCCGCTGTAGGACTGCCAGTTGGTGTTGGTCATGAAACTGACGGCGGTGTTGAACGCTTGCGTCCACTCCTGACCCGGCAGGTTTTGCGGGTTGAGCGGCAGATGATCCTGGAACAACAGGATCGCAAACAGCAGCAGGAAACCGGCGAGGTTGAACGCCAGCAGCGCCAGCGTGTATTTCTGCCAGCTCTGTTCCGCCTGCGGATCGACCCCGGCAATGCGATAACAGCCGCGCTCGACCGGGCCGAGAATCGGCGTCAGCCAGGTGCGCTGACCTTCCATCACTTTGTAGTAGAAGCGCCCGAGGAAAGGCGCCGGCAGCAAGACCACCGCGAAGAACGCGAGGATCAGCCAATAGTCATAACTGTGCATAGCCGCTCCTAGTTCCGGTCCGCGCGCAACAGCGCAACCAACAGATAAATGAACAGTCCCACTGCCAGCAGCAGGGACACCCCGTCCAGAACGCTCATGGAAGATCTCCGTGTTACGGCGTATTGCCGCGTGTGGAGGCATTGTCGGAAAGGAGGCTGTAAAGGAACGAGACCGAGGGGATTGGCTGGGCATAAAGAAAGCGTAAAGAGTCGGTTTATGCGGGCTTTACAACAGGCTTTTTGCGCCGTCAGGCCGGGCCTCTTCGCGAGCAGGCTCGCTCCCACACTTTGAAATGCATTCCCCTGTGGGAGCGAGCCTGCTCGCGAAGACGGCATAACCATCAACATCGCACTCAACTGGCGCACAAAAAGCAGTTATTGCGCCGCCAACATCCCCTATACGACAGCTTTCAACTCATTACGACTTGTTTCACAGCAATGGCACGCCCGCTGCACACAGCCTCCCCCGAGCTTTCCAAACCTTCAGGGAGCAAACACATGAACACACAACTCAAACCCACCCTGGGCACCTTGCATCTGTGGGGCATCGCCGTCGGGCTGGTGATTTCCGGTGAATATTTCGGCTGGAGTTATGGCTGGGGCGTGGCCGGAACACTGGGATTTCTGGTGACTTCGTTCATGGTCGCGACCATGTACACCTGCTTCATTTTCAGCTTCACCGAACTGACCACGGCGATCCCGCACGCGGGTGGACCGTTCGCCTACAGCCGCCGCGCCTTCGGTGAAAAAGGTGGATTGATTGCCGGGCTGGCAACGCTGATCGAATTCGTTTTCGCGCCGCCGGCCATTGCCCTGGCCATTGGCGCTTACCTGAATGTGCAATTCCCCGCTCTTGATCCGAAACACGCGGCGGTCGGTGCTTACATCGTGTTCATGGGCTTGAACATCCTCGGCGTGAAGCTGGCGGCAACCTTCGAGTTGATTGTCTGTGTTCTGGCCGTCGCCGAGTTGTTGGTCTTCATGGGCGTCGTCGCACCGGCGTTCAGCTTCAGCAACTTCGCCCTCAATGGCTGGGCGGGTTCAGATGTGTTCGGGGCGCCAGCGATTGCCGGAATGTTCGCGGCGATTCCGTTTGCCATCTGGTTCTTCCTCGCCATCGAAGGCGCGGCCATGGCTGCCGAGGAAGCCAAGGACCCAAAACGGACGATTCCCAAGGCCTACATCAGCGGCATCCTGACCCTGGTGTTGCTGGCCATGGGCGTGATGTTCTTTGCCGGCGGCGTTGGCGACTGGCGCACCCTGGCCAACATCAACGACCCACTGCCGCAAGCCATGAAAACCGTGGTCGGCGACAACTCCGGCTGGCTGCACATGCTGGTGTGGATCGGCCTGTTCGGCCTGGTGGCAAGTTTCCACGGGATCATCCTCGGTTACTCGCGCCAGTTCTTTGCCCTCGCCCGCGCCGGATACCTACCGGCCTCACTGGCCAAGCTGTCGCGCTTCCAGACCCCGCATCGCGCGATCATTGTCGGAGGCATCATCGGCATCGCCGCCATCTATAGCGACGGCCTGATCAATCTCGGCGGTATGACCCTCACGGCGGCGATGATCACCATGGCCGTGTTCGGCGCCATCGTGATGTACATCATGAGCATGCTCAGCCTGTTCAAACTGCGTAAATCGGAACCGAATCTGGAACGCACCTTCCGTGCGCCGTGCTATCCGCTGATTCCGCTGATTGCACTGGTGCTGGCGGTGGTGTGCCTGGTGGCGATGGCGTGGTTCAACGCGTTGATCGGGCTGATTTTCCTCGGGTTCATGGCCGTGGGCTTCGGCTACTTCCTTCTTACCGGCCAACTGCGCGCCAACGCACCAGCCGATGCCATGCTCACCGGTCTTTAGGATTTGATCGCATGCAACAGGCATAACGGGCCTAGAATGGAACCACTGCGAACTGATCTCGCTCAAAAGTTATATGCAGCGGTTCACGGCGAAATCCTCGCCCACCGATCTGCCTTTAAGGAGAGCCGTTATGCCTTGGTATGCCTGGTTGATTCTGGTCGTTGCAATCGGCTCGATCGTTGGCGGGTTGATGATGTTGCGAGACACCGCCAACAAGGTCGAACTGACCGATGAAGAACGCAAGCGCGTCGCGCAACGCAACGCGGAAATGGACGCGAAAGAAGCGCAAGACCGCTAAAGAAAACCCCGCCTGAATGGCGGGGTTTGTTTTTTCAGATCCGTTCGGACCTGCCTGCATGCTTTTTAGAAGTAGAAGTACAGTCACCATCTAATTTTCCTTGGTTAAGATGGGGACATTGTTGCGGAGAGCTCCAAATGCGTTACTCGCAAGACCACAAAGCCCAGACCCATCAGCGCATCATCAAGGAAGCCTCGGCACGATTTCGCAAGGACGGCATCGGCGCGACCGGTCTGCAGCCACTTATGAAGGCATTGGGTTTGACCCACGGCGGTTTCTACTCGCACTTCAAATCCAAGGATGAGTTGGTCGAAAAGGCACTGCAGGAAGCGAGTGATCAGGTTGATGGGCTTTGCGCGGAAATCTTTGCGCAAGAAAATCCGCTGCACGTGTTTATCGACACCTACCTGTCCGAATGGCATCAGACCTCCCCGCATGAAGGCTGTCCTCTCCTGACCATCTCCTCGGAACTGGGACTGCGCGGACAACCCAGCCCGACCAGCGATGCCGTACTCAACGCGCGACTGGGGCAGATCGATAACACCCTTGAAGGTGACAATCGTGCCGACCGCGCCATCGTCATCATGTCGACCCTGGTCGGCGCTCTGTTGCTGTCACGCAGTGTCGCGGATGCCGAGTTTGCGCAGCGCATTCTTGACGTCACCCGCGACCATCTCAAACAGTCGGAAGACTAATCCTGCCAACGCTTGAATAGCACGCTGGCGTTTACCCCGCCGAAACCGAAGCCATTGGACAAGGCATATTCGATCGGCATCACCCGGGCCTGGCCATGGACAATGTCTACCCCTTCGCTCGCAGGGTCGGGGTTTTCAAAGTTGAGCGTTGGCGGTACGACCTGATCACGAATTGCCAGTAATGTGAAGATCGCTTCAAGTCCGCCGGCAGCGCCAAGCAAATGTCCGGTGGCGGACTTGGTTGAGGTCACAGCGATTTTGTTTTCCTTGCCGAATACGCTTTTAATCGCCGCCAGTTCCCCCAGATCACCCACCGGTGTGGACGTGGCGTGAGCATTGAGATGCTGCACCTGAGCCGGCTTAACGCCGGCCTGAGCCAGCGCCAACTCCATTGCGCGCCGTGCACCGCTGCCGTCTTCAGGACCCGCTGTCAGGTGATAGGCATCGGCCGTGGTGCCGTAACCTACCAACTCCGCCAAGGGTTTCGCGCCACGGGCCAAGGCGTGCTCCAGAGATTCGATCACCAGCAGGCCCGCGCCCTCGCCCATGACAAAGCCATCACGACCGCTGTCGAACGGTCGCGAGGCGCGCTGCGGGGTGGCGTTGTAGCCACTGGACAGCGCCCGAGCTGCCGCGAAACCGGCAAGGCTGACCCGATCGATCGAAGCTTCCGCTCCACCGCATACAGCGATGTCGGCTTCACCGGCACGAATCAATCGCGCAGCGTCACCGATCGCCTGAACCCCGGCGGCACAAGCCGTCACCGGCGCGCCCAGCGGACCTTTGAGGCCATGCTGGATCGATACGTGACCGGCCGCCAGATTGACCAGAAAAGAAGGAATGGTGAAAGGCGACAAACGACGCGGGCCTCGGCTGTCTGTCGTACGTACGGCATCGGCAATCGCCCCGAACCCGCCCACACCCGAGCCGATAATCGTCGCGGTGCGCTCGCGGCTTTTCTCTTCAGACGGATGCCACCCAGCCTGCTCCAGCGCCTGCCGGGCGGCCTCCATGGCAAACAGAATGAAGCGATCCATCTTCTTCTGTTCTTTGGGCGGCGTGGCGCGATCCGGATCGAAACCGGCCTCGGCATCCTCTTCCACGGTTGGCACCCTGCCGCCGACACTGGTGGGCAAGTCAGCGACCACAGCTTCAGGCAAATTGCGCAGGCCCGAACGCCCTTCCAGCAAACGCTGCCAGACAACTTCGACACCGCTGCCCAAGGGTGAAACCAGGCCCATGCCTGTGACGACTATTCGACGCTGATCCATACCGCGTGTACCTCTGACCGATTGAGGAAAACTTACTTGTAACGATTGGCTGCCGAGCTACGGGAAAGGTTCGGTACCATGACGTGCCGCGCAGCGACAAAGGCTTGCCACTCGCCCGCATCCGGCAGGGACGGGATAGTAATGAGTTCCCCCTGATCCAGACCTGCCAGCGCGGCATCGACCATCTCGCCGGCCTCCATCACCATTTCGGCCGGGATAGCGCTGGCGTCGATGCCGGATCGCTCCCAGATTTCCGTACGGGTAACGCCGGGCAGCACCGCTTGCACCTTGACGCCGGTGCCATCGAGCTCGGCATTCAACGATTGTGTGAGGCTCAGCACATAAGCTTTGCTGGCGCTGTAGGTCGCATTGAAACGCTCCGGAAACAGCGCCACCACCGAGGCGATATTGATGATCGTGCCGCGACCGGACTTGGCGAAACTCGCTGCGGCCGCAGAGGCCAGCAACGTGACGGCTGTGACATTCAGCTGGATCAATCGCTCCAGTTGTTCCGCGTCCGAATTGGCCAGCAGTCCGTCCGCCGCCACACCGGCGTTGTTCACCAGCAGACTGATGCTTGAGTCGCTGCGCAGACGTTGCTGGAGTTTCAGCACATCGTCTTTCTGCGTCAGATCCGCTTTCAGTACCTCGACCTGAACGCCATGGGCATCACGCAACTTGCTCGCTGCACTTTCCAGACGCACCTGGTCACGTGCGACCAATAGCAAATCAAAACCGCGAGCCGCCAGTCGTTGCGCGTAAATCGCACCAATACCGGACGATGCGCCAGTGACGAGCGCTGTACCTTGGGACTGAACAGAATTCATGAACGTGCTCCTGACATGCATAAGGGACATGGCCTCCAGTGTGATCGAAGGCAACAGAAATTATTATAGGCATAATTTTTAGGTAATATGATAGCCGTAATTTTCAGTTTTCCGATAAACGCCTCAACACCGTCTCCGCCTAGCCTTGTTCACCTGAAAACAAAAAGGCCGGTCAATGACCGGCCCCTTGGCGTTGAACAATCAGCTTAGTTCACTTCCAGCTTATCGCGATTGCGATCCAGGATCGCCTTGCCGATCCCCTTCACTTCCAGCAACTCATCCACCGATGCGAACGGCCCGTTTGTTTCACGATAAGCAACAATCGCTTTGGCCTTCGCCTCGCCTACCCCGGACAGTTCCTTTTGCAGCGTTGCTGCGTCGGCACCATTGAGATCGACTTTTGCACTTTGAGAAGGCGTCGCAGCGTCCATCACCATCGGCGCCTTCGCTGGCTCGGGGGGTGTGGCAGGTGCCGCAATTGCTGCAATCGACGCGCTGGTCAGGAAAGCAAATATCAGGGAGTAGAAGTAACCGGTACGCATAAGTGACGCTCCATCATCATTTTAGAAAGCAGCTTTTCCCAAGCTGCTATTCAAAAGTAGGTCATGGACGGAGCATGTCAAAAATGCGTGCGTTACAGGATGTGAAACAATCAGGGTTCGAGACGGCGCTGCTGGTAGATCCAGTCGACGATCTCGCCGTCGGGGGTGTAGCCGCTGACAGTTTCGCGCAGGAGTTGGCGAACGCGGGAATAATCGTCTTTCTCAACGGCAAAAAGCAGATCGCTCAATCTGATTTTCAACACATCCCAAGGCAGATGATCCTCGTTGGCCGTCATGATCATCGGGTGTGGTGTAGCGGCTACGTTATCGCCGATCAACAATTCCTCGTAGAGCTTTTCGCCTGGGCGCAAACCGGTGAACGCAATGGAGATATCGCCTTGAGGATTACGTTCAGAACGAATGCTCAGACCGGAAAGATGAATCATCTTCTCTGCCAATTCGACGATTCTCACAGGTTCTCCCATATCCAGAACAAACACATCGCCGCCCTGACCCATTGAGCCAGCCTGGATGACCAGTTGCGCAGCTTCAGGAATGGTCATGAAATAGCGGGTGATCTTCGGATGAGTGACCGTGAGAGGGCCACCGGATTTGATTTGACTGTGAAATAGCGGGATCACCGAACCAGATGACCCCAGCACATTGCCAAAGCGCACCATGGTAAAACGCGTCTTGTTGACCCGAGATACTTTGTCGTTATCGCCAAACAACACGGGGGCAATTTCACGGCTGAGAGCTTGCAGGGTCATCTCGGCCAACCGCTTCGTGCTGCCCATGACATTGGTCGGACGTACGGCCTTGTCCGTGGATATCAAGACAAAATTGGAGACCCCGGACTGCAACGCTGCCTGAGCAGTATTAAGCGTCCCGATAACATTATTGAGCACACCTTCGGCAATATTGTGTTCAACCATGGGCACGTGCTTGTAAGCCGCCGCATGGTAGACCGTTTCAACTTTCCAGGTCTTCATTACATCCAGAAGTTTGTCTTGGTGCCGAATGGAGCCCAGGATCGGCAACAGACGGACAGTCACCGACTCCCGACAGCCCCGCTGCTCCAATTCAGACAGAATGCTATAGAGATTGAATTCGCTGTGCTCGAACAACAGAAGTGTTGTCGGACCAAGTGAGAAAATCTGTCGGCAAAGCTCTGCACCAATCGAACCGCCAGCGCCAGTGACCATCACTGTCTTGCCTTTGATACACCGTTCAAGCAAGTCCGCTTGCGCTGGTACCGAATCGCGTCCCAGAAGGTCAGCAATATCTACTTCCTGAATGTCTTCGACCTTTACTCGACCGCTGGCAAGGTCGGTGAAGTTGGGTACGCTTCTGACGTGCAGCGGGAAACGCTCCAGAATAGTGAGGATTTCTCTACGTCGCGCACGGGTAGATGAAGGTAAAGCCAAGAGAATTTCCTGC
Organism: Pseudomonas sp. FW305-7; assembly: GCF_058786735.1. Taxonomy (NCBI): domain Bacteria; kingdom Pseudomonadati; phylum Pseudomonadota; class Gammaproteobacteria; order Pseudomonadales; family Pseudomonadaceae; genus Pseudomonas; species Pseudomonas sp. FW305-7. Next base: position 126,463 of record NZ_JBYSZA010000006.1, on the reverse strand, counting down.
GCGCCCGTCACGTCGATCATCTGCTGGATATGTTTGGGCTTGTACACTTGAAGACCCGAAATTGATCGGTCGGCAATGCTGGCATCGTCGTCGATAAAAGCCACCGGGCGCATCACCTTGCCCATACGCAGTGCTGCCACAAGCTGGTTGCCAGCAACACCGGCCCCGTAAATCGCAACTTTGGTCAACCCGTTGTCACGGTTGGCAAACGGCACGTGCTGAGCCGCACTGAACCAATCGCCCATAAAATACTGGCGCATGCACAGTCGCAATCCACCGATAATGACCAGGCTGAGCCACCAGTAGTTGAACACGATGGAGCGCGGTACCACAGACTCATGATTGCTGTACCAATACACCACGAGCGCCAGAATCAGCGAAGACAAACTGACAGCCTTGATAATGGCGATCAAGGCATCGTTACCGAAGTAACGCATGACCGCCCGATACATGCCGAAGCGGATAAAAAGAGGAATTGCGACGACAGGAGCGCAGACAAAAAGCCAGAAATGCACCCTGAACGGGTTGTACATATCATCAATACCCAGACGAACGATGAACGCCAACCACAAGGCAGTCCAGACCAAAAAAATGTCTGTGCCGACCTGAATCAGTCGTTTCTGACGCCGGGGGAGCGCTAACAGACGCTCTCTGACCTTGTCCATAAACTCTTCAAACACCTCAGAATTCTCCCTTCAGCTGCGCTCAAGCTAGTGAAACCTTATAAGCCCATCCCACTCACTTTAAAACCAAAAAAACAGATTTGGTGACCCGTCTTTTTTCGTCAGCATCACCGTCGTCCCTTCAGAACCCGATCCTCGCCACACCCAAAATAAAAATTCATTGGCAAATGCCCCCGGCCATCCGGTCGAATCTGAGCAAGTGAGCAGCCTTAAATCCTACAAAGAAAGGTAGATTGACGCAGAAAAGGTGTGGGAAATGCAAACGTATGAACCTCCTTATGGTGAACCGAAGTGGAGGCTCACGGTAGAGGTGAAAGCCAAGCGTACACAACAAATCGATTGGTACGGTATCGCAGCATTCGGGCTGTCAAAATACGTTTGTTGCTGTTTACTCGAAATATCTGATGTGTGTTCAGGAAATAATCGATTCGGCATTAACCCGGTCAACACCACTTCATCGAGAAGAAGCCAGAACGTTATTATCGGAAGCGACGCGCTCTATTCGCGACTCACCGCATTATATCCTTAGAGTTTTACGCCCAGCCTCAGATATCGAAGAAAATTAGCCAATGACGCAAAAGCCTTGCATGAAACTTAATAAATACGGTAAAGCTCACTGCAACTAAAGAAACAAAAAATCAATCGGGATGATGAGATCACCCCGGATAGACCAAAGCCAAAAAACATATAACCCAAAACTACAACCCCGAGGACTTTATCCAGTTATAGGTTTCAAGTATTCCATCCTGCCAAGCAACCTGAGGACTCCACCCCAAATGGGTTTTGGCGCGATTAATGTCCAAAATGCTTACAGGAATATCCATATTCCGGCCAGGCAAATAATTAACGGCGATCGACTTTCCGACCGTATGTTCTAGTGTCGAGATAATCTCATTGATACTGATACCCGCGCCAGAACCAATATTGAAGACCTTATAAGGACTACTATTACTAAGTGCCAGTTCAATAGCATTGACAACGTCATCAATGAATACGTAATCCCTTACAACTCCACCATCCCCCCAAACATCTATCGGCTCATCGTGTATGGCGTGTTGAAAAAACGCCGAAATGACACCCTGATTCTTTTTGTTGGTCTGATACGGTCCATATGGATTGGCAACACGCAGAACACAATAGTCAAGTTTGTACAGGTGATAATATAGAGAAAGGTACTTCTCAATGGTGAGCTTGCTGACGCCATAGGCGGTTATTGGGTTGTTTTCGGAGGCTTCGGGAGTCGGAATGACTGATGGAACGCCATACACCGTTCCACCCGAAGATAAAAATACTATCTTCTTCACCCCGGAATTTACGCATGCATCTAACAGATTCAGCGTCGATACAACATTCGCCTGAAGATCAGCAACACGATTAATATTTGCACTTGCTGGCGTAGAAGCGTTAACCAGATGAATCACTGTATCGCAATCACCAATTGCGTTCGCAATCTGGTTGGCGTCGGCAAAATCACCCTCAATCCACTTGCATTTCTTGAATGCATCCTTATACATGGGATTTCGACCGAAGGCTTTGACATTGGGGTATTTCTCCCCAAGCTTTTCGCAAAGACGGGAACCAATAAATCCGCTGGCGCCTAAGACTATACAACGAGGATTGTTATGCATTACCGGGCCCTGCAAATTAGTTATCAATTTCAATTAACGCATTCTTGAGCTTTTCAGCTTCTAATTCCCAACTGGAAAAATTCGCAGTCTCCAGTCCCTCAGAGCGAATTGCAGCATGCGTCTCTGGGCGCTGTAACAGCTCACAAACTGCGTCAGCGAGACGTTCAGGTACTGCTTCAGTCAGGATGGAATTACGATCATTCAACAGCCACTCAGTGCAAGGAGCACGATTGCTGACAACAGGCACCCCACACGCCATCAACTCTAGCGGAAGGAGCGACAGATTCGTAAACGAGAGCACAAGAGCCACATCGCACTGGTTGTAGAGATCGGGTAGATCACTAACTTTCATGGTCCCGGCATTCACGTGAGCGAACGGTATTTTAAAGGACGAAACGTCCCAACCGGCAAATATAACCTCCACATCGGGAATTCGCTTGACTACTTCATTCAACGTAATCAACCCAAGCTCAAAGGCGCGCCGCGGAGTAGGAGGACGGGCATAGAAGAAGACCTTCTTCCCAGTTGTTCTTTTCGCCTCTTTGACTTTATACAAAGCACGATCATATGAAAAACCAATAGGATATGCATCAGCCCCATATTCCGCTCGAAGCTTGTTTGCCAGCCAATCTCCGGCAGTTATACAGTTGAATCCGAAAGAATATGTAGCTTCGGCCAGCGCAGACTCCGATCCGACAGCATAAAAATAGGGCTCAAAATCCTGAACAAAATAACATTTATGCTTGGCATTTTGAAAGTTGCGAACATAGTAAGCGGTCTGCCAGGATGTTGCCATCATGTAGTAAGAAGCCGGAACAGAAGCCAGACCATCATACACTTGAGCTTTTAATGGGAAAAACCAGTCAGAGATCTGTCTCTTTGCTTGTTTAATGTCGTATTCCGGGTGAGACCCGACGATTACAACCCGACACTCGTAGCCGAGCTTCTCTAGCAGGAACACAAAACGGAAAATATTGAGGTGCCCGCCTGATCCTTTGCCATAAGCAGGTACAACCCATGTAACCGTGTTTGCTTCAGCACTCCCTTCCACATAGGTCACACCTGAAGGTTGGTAGAGTGCAAAATCATAAAAACCAAGAACATCATTCTTTGTAAAAATCGCCGACTTGTTTGACTCGATGCTTTCAATCGTTTTCTTTACCAGGGGCAGCAGTCCGTGCGTACGATAATAGCTTATCGCTTGCTTGGCTTTGTTCTTCGCGACTGTAAAATTCATGGAAATCCCTACTGAGCAAATAACTTTTTATCGCGAGATATACGGCTGACAATTGCGGCGGGTATTCTGTCACCTCGTGCTCCCAAGTAATGTCCCAAAACCCGCATCACATTATCCACCAACGCGTGAAGGACGATTCCGGGGGAGCCTTTCAGTAATCCTGTTTTTTTGGCGAAGCTGATGTCTCTCCGACTCAGTGCGGCAACAGAACGGATCATGGACTTGAGATCTGGAGAAAGAACGTATCCGAAAAAACGCCGAAACGCATAGCTCTCATCGAAGCTGCGCTGGAAGCGCTCGAACAACGTGTAGTCATGAGAATGATAAACCGCGCCAGCTTCGGAGTACGCTTTGCGATACCCAGCCTCGATAATAAGCTTGGCCCATGCCTGATCCTCAGCAAAGTCAACATCCGGATAGGGTATGGACTCCCATACCGAGCGCCTGATCAACGCATTATTGTCCGAAAAAAAATGTAAAAACTGCCTGTATCCAACATCATTGGCATAACGACTTTCATCTTCCATATGAACGATCGGAAAGGAGTCAAAACCGCCGAAATGAAGTTCCAGTTCTCTTTTTGTGAAAATTGACGCGTTTGGGTAAGCTATATGACGACCAAATACTCCAGCAATTCTTTCGTCGCTTTCTGCGCAAGAGACCAAGTTAGCCAACCAGTCATGATTAACAGGCTTGGCGTCATGAGTAATAACCGCGACAAACTCACCCCTGGATTTCGAGATAGCAAGATTGCGTGTGCGGCCATGGCCAAACTCAATGGAAGGAATCTCGATTAGCGACGCCTGAGGAAAACTTCGTACAAACTCAACCGTGCCATCTTTAGAACCGGAATCGATAACTATTATTTCAAATGGCCAATCGGTTTTTTGCGCAACAACCGCGCTGAGAACGTCCTGAAAAATCATCCCAGGGTTCTTTGTAGGTATTATGACGGAGGCTTTTATGGTGTTCATATTAGGCTCTAATAGCAACGGACATGCTATTCAGTTAATTTTCATCCGTGCATTACGTATTTGTATCAGTTTTCGACCATTTTCCGGGAAATGCACACCTGAATACGGCCATCCAACAATTTGTACTCCGCCCTGGGCAAAAACGAAGTTGTTTCCATATGATTGAGCCAAAAAATCTATGGATTTTTCAGCGCTCCATATTTGACGAACACAATGAGAAGATTCCAGCAGGCTCATTGTGGCAACGGTATGCGCAGAAAAGGATTCGCCGAGACGTACCCTGGTACAGGCGAACAATCAATTTGCTCAGATCCTCGCGCCAATGCTGAGCGATCCAGTGGGTGCCGCCGCGGTTGACTGGCATAACCTGACATTAATGGCCGCCCTCATGAGCAGAAAACTATTGAAAACGCTTGTACATTATCATACGCAGGCCAGAGAGGCATTCGGTGAGGGCATGCAGCAGCTCGGCGAGACAGCAATTCCCGTGTTTGGCGCAGCGCACACTCTTGAGCCTTCATATTTTCCCGAGGCAGGCCGCGACGATCAAGCTGATGTTGGCCGCGTGCGTCTGACGATAGATACCAGCCCTGTAGAACTCACATAGCCGCCCTTTGAAGCCCAGGGTACGCCCGGCTTCAAAGTGTTCAAGCGTTGCTCGGGCTTCTTGAGTCATCAATGGATAAAAGGAACTGAGAATTTCGAGATTCGCGTCATTCCACTCGACAAATCGCCCAGAGAGCATATTGCGGACCCTAAAGAGGCGATCTTTGTAGCTCGCATTCGCCCCGATAATGTTACCCCCATGCTGCCGATAGTCCAGAGTTGCTCCAGAGTCGTAGAACGTGCAGCCACCGCACGCAGTGACCAATAAATACGCAAGCCAATCATGCGCTACCACCGTGGAACCCTCAGGAACGCTCAAAAGGACTTCCCGAGCAGCCTGATTGATCAGCATGGTATTCGCACCCGCAAGGCTCTGGACGAGTGCATTCTGAAAAGATGGCGGACGAGCGAAAAGAGGGGAGAATCCGATCGGACTACCCTCGGCATCAGTCAGCCTGGTTCTTGAACAATATAATGCCGGCTTCTGCTCTGGCATGGACGCCAAACGGTCCACGCTGCGCTCAAGCTTGTCATCGAACCAGACATCATCCTGATCGCTAAATGCGTAATAACGCGCTTGCACCTCAGGTCTTTTGAGGAGCGACATGAAGTTCTTTGCGAAGCCTTGGCAAGGCCCGTCAAAAACGAATAGCTTGCCGCTCCCCCAGCGACGCTGATATTCATCAAGTATATCGCGCGTCGAATCAGCAGACGAATCGTCCGAAACGTAAAGCGTCCAGTCACGATAGGACTGCCGACCGAAAGAGTCTAACTGCTCCCGCAGGAATGAAGAGCCGTTGTAGGTGCACATCAGTATTGCGACATCGGCGCGCTCTTCATCAGCACCTGCGCCCTGCAACTCAGGTAAGTCGCTTACCAACCCAACGCCGCGACCCTTATCTTTTTCTGTAAGCTGGGTTTTCAAAGATTTATTCGCTAGCAAATTGCGTATTGTAACCCTAGCGATGACGGAGGTCGAAGCGGATATTTGCTTCCCATTGATTTAGCCAAACCGAGGCATCGGTAAAGTCTGCTTTGCGAACTGATCATCACTTTTTTGGAGTCAGCATGCCGCCGTAGCGCAATGAGTGCCTCGCCCGCCATTGGCATCTGAGGTTCAGCCTGGGGGAATACCCCTTCCGCCCCCGCTGAAAAGCCCAAAACCAGCCTTCTTGAAGCTGCCGCGTGCCATCCATGGGGGTGCCCACGCCAATCAATGTGGGCAGGCAGCTGCGCCGAACTGATGGCAATAGAAAATTCACCCACTCTGGATTACAATCTGCGGCGCTATGGCCAGCAGCTACTTGACAGGAGTCAAAAGCGAGCGCCGGATCGGATTCAATGAATACGAAAATAAAAACACAATCCTACCCTTAGATAACACTTTAGGGGAGTAAGCCAAGTTTCAGGAATAGAGAATGACGTCGGTCACAGGCGGTGGAGGGTTGAAAAATGCAAAACTTATGCAGGACTTTCAGCCTGTATCTGATCGAATGGTCAAATTCATCAAGGAAGTTAACTATTCGGATAAACGCAAGAACGAACTCCCACAGCATCGGGATGAAGCACGTTTTTTCATGCGAATTTTGATCAATTACCCCCTGTGTGTTTCTGCTATTCCTGACCGCGCGCAGGCTGATTTCCTTAGCCATGTGCAGGGCAACAGCGCCTTGCGAAGATCTCAGGATGGAAAACCTGGACCTCTCGCCACGCTTTCCAACTCCTTGGCAAATACAGATTGTCGTAAGCGCCTTGATCAGCACTTAGCGAGCCACATCTAATGCAGGCCCAGTCTACCTGTGACCGCGGCCCGCACCTCAAGAGGCTAAAGCGCCTCTCACCCCCTGAAACACATTTGGCTATCAACATTCGCGGCTGCAGCCAGACTGCCTCGGACCAGAGATGACCAGCCAGATGTGATTTTGCCTTGAGGAAGACGATGTGACACCTCCTCGCATACTTAAACATGACGTTACCGCACGCAAACTAGCGAGCACAGCGTGGACACACAAAGAGGTATATCTATGATTTTAGTTACAGGTGGAGCAGGCTACATTGGCTCGCACACTGTCATAGCTCTTGCTCAGGCGAGCTGTAAAACGCTGATTCCAGACAATTTTTCCGACAGCCATCACTCTGCTCACGACATACTGGAACCCCGTCCGAACTTCATCGGAGGTGACATCCGGAATAGTGTTTTGCTGGAGAGTGTTTTCAAGCAGCACCTTGGCTCCTCCCATGCAGAAAGTGTTTGGGGCTGGAAGACGAGCCGTGGCCTAGAGCAGATGTGCGCAGACAGTTGGCGCTGGCAAGAACGAAACCCAGAGGGATACCAATGAACCCACACGCCAATCAACCTACCTCCATCTTCGCGTTGACCCGAAGCCTTTGTACCAATCGTCGGTTGATCATGCAGATGATCAAGCGGGAGGTGGTAGGACGCTACAAAGGGTCTATGATGGGCCTGCTTTGGTCATTTTTGAACCCTGTTTTCATGTTGCTTATATATACCTTCGTTTTTTCGGTAGTATTTAAAGCACGCTGGAATGTTGACACTGGGGAAACCAAAACTCAGTTTGCTGTCGTCTTGTTTGTCGGAATGATTGTACAAAGCCTGTTTGCCGAAGTACTGAATCGAGCACCAGGGTTAATTATCGGCAATACTAATTATGTAAAAAAAGTAGTGTTTCCTCTGGAGATACTTCCAGTGATCAGCTTGGGGGCCGCACTGTTCCACTGCGCAGTTAGTTTCATTGTGCTGTTGGGAGCCTTTGTTATTTTGAACGGCTTTTTACATTGGACAGCTATTTTTGCACCACTCATTATCGTGCCATTGATAATCATGACACTAGGGTTTGCATGGATGCTGGCGTCGCTCGGAGTTTTCCTACGCGACATTGGGCAAACCATCGGCGTACTAATGACGGTTATGACCTTTCTTGCCCCGGTTTTTTATCCTGTCAGCGCCTTGCCTGAAAACCTCCGACCTATAATGAACGCCAACCCATTAACGATGATCATCGAACAGCAAAGGGCGGTGTTGATTTTTGGGCAAATGCCGGACTGGTATGGGTTAGGAATATATACGCTAGTGGCGATCGCCATTGCTTGCCTGGGCTACGCCTGGTTCCAAAAAACGAGAAAAGGATTTGCTGATGTCCTCTGATGTCGTAATTTCTGTAGAAAACGTTTCCAAGATGTACCAGGTGTACAGCAAGCCGAGCGATCGGATGATGCAAATGATCTATCGCGGTCATCGCCAACTGTATAAGGAGTTCTGGGCTCTTAACGACGTTAGTTTCGAAGTTCGACGTGGCGAAACAATTGGCGTGATTGGACGTAATGGGTCAGGAAAATCAACGTTACTCCAAATCCTGGCGGGCACCTTGACACCCACATCAGGCAAGGTAGCTATCAACGGACGCGTAACTGCTCTTCTAGAGTTGGGCTCAGGTTTCAACCCTGAATTTACAGGCCGTGAAAATATCTTTCTGAACGCTACAATCCTGGGCGTTTCGCAAGAAGTCGTAGAGAACAAATTCGATGAAATCGCCGCATTTGCCGACATCGGAGATTTTCTCGAGCAGCCAGTGAAGACATACAGTAGCGGGATGTACGCACGTCTTGCTTTCGCTGTCGCAATATCCTTCGAGCCTGAAATTTTAATCGTCGATGAAATCCTGTCGGTCGGTGACGTATTTTTTCAAGCCCGCTGCATGCGCAAGCTAGATGAGTTCCGAGAAAACGGGGGTACTGTGTTCTTCGTTACTCACGACACCCATGCGGTCGAGCGAGTATGTACACGAGCCATCGTTCTCAGTCACGGGAAGAAAGTGTTCGAGGGCGGTACGGCCGATGGCGTGACGGTGTACTACAAAATGAGCCGGGAAGAGGCAAAAGCCCCGACCAAGCAGGTCGATTCGAGCACCGTAACAACCGCTCAATCAGAGGAAAAGCACTCCCAGCTGGCCGAACTTGAGTCTATTGACATTCGGCGAGACCATGTCGTGGGTGATCACAGCGCGCTCATTGAAGAAGTGTATATAACCGATGATGAAGGCGTTCAGCGCTCGAATTTTGGTATAGGGGAATGGATGACCGTTCGCCTGGTCGTGACGTTTAATGCAGCCTTTGACTCGGTGGATTTCGGTGTCGGCATTCGCGACCAGTCGGGCACATTGATTGGGGGGGCACACTCAATGTATGAAAACTCATCGATTGGCCCAATAAAAGCTGGAGAACGACGCTGCCTGTTGACCAAGATCAAGCTTGACGTGGCACCACGCGAATACTTGCTAATCGCAGGAATAGCGCGACACGACTCCCTGCAAGTTTACCAAGAGTGCTATGGACTCTACGATTTTTGCGCTATCAGCGTGACTGGCAACAAGAAGTTCTGGGGAGAGGTCGCGCTGCCAAGCAGCACGGCAGACGAAGGCGAGCCGACCTCCTCGCCCGAATCAACTGTGTAAATATCGTTTAAAAACATCGTACCTTACATTCGTAGAGATATTTTTCAGGCCTATGTCAAAATTTAACTTCGAAAACGAACTAATCGCCACGCAAGAGCATGAATTACCAGCGATTGGTCTGCATTTTACAACGCCTGAGCGTAATTTTTCCTCCGAAGGTGAGGCACGCTCCGTTAACGTCATTTACGAAGACGCCCAGAATAACGACGTAGTCTGGCAACCGGATGTTCTCTGGGAGGCGAGAAATATAGCTGATCGCCAGGGAATCACCCATGTGATCGATATCGGGTGCGGTGGCGGCCATAAGCTCGTTCACTATTTCCAGGGTGGCGGATATGACGTCATGGGGATCGACTATCATGGTTCCCTATCCCTAAGCCGCGCCGCCTATCCTGAATGGCAATGGGTAGAATGTGACCTGACATCCTGGGATGATCTTTCCCGAATCTCACTGGAACTGACGAATACAGCTCCAGTCGTCATGATTTTGTCAGATGTAATCGAACATTTGACCGACCCAAGACCTCTGGTCGCATGGATGCGCGCGCAATTAATCGCGCGCCCTGGCAGCCGTCTAGTTGTATCAACTCCTGATCGTACACTTCTCGATTATGAAGATGTAAATAGCCGACCTGAGAACAAATCACACGTCCGGGAATGGTCCTTTACGGAACTTGAACGTTATTTCGTCTCAAGTGGCTTGGAGATCATCCGATCAGGGCATACTCGTGCGAATCAATACGATCCGGTTATTTCTACGATTTTCATTGAATGCGCTTGCTCCGAAGAGTTCTACAAAGAATTCCTTATCGACGTTGGCTTACTGCATGGCGATGAGTGGCCACAGCATCTTCTAGTGACTACGGAATACGCCGGAATTCACAACACTGGAGGAATTGGTACATTCGTTCGAGAGCAACGAGAGTCTTACGGCTACGACAAATCACTTTGCTTGTTCGGCGGCGTAGCTAACGGACTCACCCAGGAAATTCTGCGCGCTGAAAAACTTGTGTCCACTTCAATGTTATTGGTTGAATCCGACATACAGTCCTTACCTTTAGAAGATCAATTTCTAAAAGCAGTGCAGCAATTTCTATTTTATTTTCCTGATATTTCGACAATTCAATATGGCGATTATCAAGGTATCGGCTGCCGAATCGCTCAGGCGAAACAAACAGGGTTGCTGCCGCAAACGATCAGAATTATCGCCCACTGCCATGGCATAACCCATTATCTTGAGAATGCGCATGAATCGTGGCTCGGACTATCCCATTCAGGTACGGCCGAAAAAGAAAAAATTTCTGTGGAAGGTGCTGACTTAGCAGTCTTCCCTACTACCTTCCTGCGCGAGCTTTATGCTGAAGCCGGCATTAACGTCCCAGCGGAAAACAATGTCCTGCTGCGCTACCCTCTTCATAGCCCAGTCTCTGAGCTTGACGCATCGACCAAGATTGATACGTTGATTTTTTACGGGAAACGTTCCCGTATGAAAGGCTATGACTTGCTCCTGGACTCCCTTGCTGGCGTGGATGTAGAGCAATGGAAAAAAGCCGGGATTACCACCATTTGCCTGATCGGCCCTAAAGTTCATGGCAACCCACAAACAGATTCCATGCTTGAGGTATTGCGAGAGCATTATCAGGTTGAGGAATTTTGTAATTTAAGTCGGCAGCAGGCGATTGATGCTTTACACGAGCGAGCGCACCGCGCGATTTGCCTGATGCCCTATCTTGGTGACAATCATCCCTACGCACTACTTGATGTTGCCTTCTCCACAACTATCCCGTTGATGGCCAACGCCGGCGGGGTTCCTGAAATGATCCCCGAGGAATTCCGAAGCATTTGTTTAGCCGACCCCAATGCTTTGAGCTTCCGCGCGCGAATTCATGGCCTCCTCTCATTGTCGTCAGCTGCATTTCATGATTTGCGAGAGTCCTTAGTTTCGACGATGGCTCAAACTCAAAATGATATCAATGAGTTGGTCAAGGCGTTCCCTGGAGATCAGCAGCCCAAGCTACTTGCAGGGAACACAGGGGAAGCCACGATAATTGTTCCTGTATTTAATACACCGCTTGATTACATCGAAGACCTCATTTTCGGAATCAACAATCAAAGCCTGAAACCAGCAGAAGTTGTTTTCGTCGATGACGCGTCAGAGGAAGATTACGTTGATGGATTACAAAGTCTGGTAAAAGAACATCTGCTATTACCATACCGGATAATACGGCACCCCCAAAACAAGGGCTTGGCTGGGGCGCGAAATACGGGCCTCGCGGCCGCACAAACTGATTTCATCATCAATATCGACTCAGATGATGTACCGTTGAATGATTTTGTAAGAGATATCGTTTTCTCTCTCAGATCAAATCCGCAGCACGCCGCGGCCGTTCCTTATCTTTGTGCTTTTGATGACGGTACTGATTTCAACATCGTGCGATCTGGCATGTATGTGTACCGCCCTCTTGGCGACGGTGTAATTGCGTCGCAACTGGATAACCAGCTTGGGCATGCGAACGCAGGGTTTAGAACATCCACGCTGAGAGAGTTTGGTGGATGGGACGAATCCAGCAAGGCCATGTGGGAAGATTGGGCGCTTTACTTGAAGTTGACGGCAGCGGGTCGAAAAATTGCGATCATTCCAAAGATTGGTTGCCTTTATCGTGTCCGTCCACAGTCAATGCTGCGTACATATAAGACCTGGCCTGCGATGCGTCGACTGGCGAACAACATGCTCGGGCTGCCTAGATATGAAAATTTCCGCCTGCAGGCAATGCTCCGTAGCTATCGCGACGTCACAGCGCAGGAAGCGGAATCTCGACATCGCTTAGCTGCACTTCAGGTAGAGTTCAGTATCCTTCAGCAAGAGATTAACTCTAGTCGCCAGGAGCTAAACAGAGGCGGAGTCAGAGCGGTGCGCAGCCTGGCCAACCGGCTCGCACAATACCCTGCGTTGTTTGATGCAGTAAGAAAATGTGGGCGTACCGGGTGGAAAATCTTACGCAAACTGGCTCATCTGGGCCGCCGACTCAGAGGATGAGCCGGCGCCTAACAGGAAAACAACTCAACTGAATTGAGCCCAATGTAATCTAAACAGCCCACCGTTTTTTGAACGCCTACGAAGTTGCTTTCAAAAAACGGCGGGCTGTTAACTATAAGATCTCAGCCACCTTGATCGCGGACTGGCTAGCTCGCAAAACATCGACAGATAGGCTTATTAAAAGGAAGCCCTGGAAACTCTCTTTTCCTCGAAAATTTTAATATCCCTTCAAATATCTCCGACTACTTGGATGCCGCCACTCCAGCATTAAACTTCCATGCCAGCACCATTAGCGGGGAATAGGCCAAGAGCGCACCGAAAGCACCATTTAACCAACTGTTTCCGACCATCAATGCCAGTGGAAACAAGTAACACACATTTATTATCACGACCCCCGCCGTTACCAGTCCATGACTACCCCACCGATCAGTTGCATGCTGATATCCGTGACTACGATGGGCTTCGTATACTTTGTCGCCGCGCAAGAGACGCTGAATTAAAGTCCAGGTTGCATCGACAATAAAGACGCTGAGCATAATCATCCAACTCCACAGCATTTCCGGTGAATTTCCCGAAGACTGGATTGCCAACCCCCCAAGCACCAGCCCCAGAAAACCACTTCCTGCATCTCCCATAAAAATCCGTGCGGGTGGAAAATTCCACCATAGAAAACCTGCTACTGCCCCTGCCAGAATCAAAGGCATCCAAGCCAAGTCACTGCTCCCGCTGATCCAACAAACCAACCCCATTCCAAGGCAAACACTGATAGCCTCGGCGCTGGCCAAACCATCAATCCCGTCCATGAAGTTATACAGATTCAACATCCAAACCAAATACACCACACCCAGGATGTCACCAAACCACCCCAGATTAATAACGACGCCAAATAAATCGATTGTGGGGAAACCGTTAAACCAGAACAGAGCCCATCCCGCCGCAATGAAATGACCCAACAAACGCCACCTGGCAGCAATATGGCCATGATCATCAGCGAACCCTATCAACGCGACGAGTAGACCCGAGCCAAAGACCCCATACAGCGTAGAGGCGCTTATCAGATTAAGACCCGCAAGCACGGGAAGCGCTAGAAGGAAGGAAACTACAATGGCCACCCCGCCCCCGCGCGGCGTAGGGACCGAATGAGAGCTACGCTCGTTAGGTATATCCATCAAACTCTTCGTCAGCGCATAACGGCGCAAGACAAACGTCGATGCCCATGAAATGGCGAAAACTGCGAATAGAAGCCACCAAACAGTCATTTCGATTGTTCATCCAGATAATAGCCAGCGGTCTGACGCATGGCTTTGTCCATATTGACGGAAGGACTCCATCCCAATAAATCACGATTTTTACTAATATCGACTTGGAGGGAACCGCAGACTCTCTGCGCGATAGCCTTCCTCCCCAGCGCTGATGCCATTAGCGTTAATAACGTCTCAGGGAATGGCACAAGCCGCGCGGAGTTACCCAACGCCTTAGAAAGCCGACGGAGCAGTTCAGTTGTAGACAAGTCTTCACCGTCGCTCACCAGAAAGATCTGATTGGCGGCTGCGGGATGATCAATGCACGTAACAATAAGACTCACCAGATTTCCGATCGAAACCAGACTTCGTTGATTGCTGATAGCACCTAGAGGCAAAGGGATACGTCTGGCCAGCCAACTCAGCATGCTGCGAAAGTTTGCTTTCACCCCTGGACCATAGACCAGTGGAGGGCGAATGATCACCACTTCCATGCCGGTGTCTCGACTTAATTGCTTTAATCCCTCCTCAGCCTCGTATTTGGATACGCCGTATGGATCCTGCGGATCGGGTCGATCATCGGCTTTGAACGGCATACCCAAGCATGTACTTTCGCCATTGACCTTAATTGAACTAACGAAGATGAAGCGTTTAACCCCTGATGCAGCAGCATGCTCCGCCAACCTGAGGGTGCCGATCACATTTACTTTACGGAACTCGGCCAAAGCGTCCATTGAGGCCTCATTCATGACATGCACTCGAGCAGCGGCATGAATGACAACTTGTACATCATCAAGGACGGGCAAGGCATCGACGCGGGTCAAGTCGAAGATTTGGGTCGGGCACAGTCCATTCAGGCGCGTGATACCGCGCGCAGATGCAATTGGGGAGAACTTCTTGTCCACTAACAGCTTGAAAACTACCGCTTCGCCAACAAAACCAGCCCCCCCTGTAACTAATACCTTCGGGGCCATCATCTAGTCATCTTCCCTATCAACGCAGTAACCCAGCAAATGCAAAAGAAAAAAATCTTATCGCGCATCCGGCGTCGACAATGCCGGGCGCTGAAGGACAGCCTCAAAAGGTGCCTGCGCCGCAATTTCAGCCAGGTTCGTACAAAGGGGTGTGAGTCATGCCCGATCAAGTGCGCAATCAGTTGCACCTGATTAAACCACCAACCATCGTGAATGGTTTTGTAGCGGGCAACCAGTGGGCTTAAACCCTTGTTGGCGCCCACTTGGTTACGCTCGTGTTGGCGGTAGTTCATGGATGGTTCAGGATCGATGTACCAACGATAATCATGGCTGCGGGCAAATGCATAGCAATACCAGTCATGCAAACTGACATCTTGTAAAAGCCGCCAATTATCGAGCATCGATTTTTTTAAAGAATCCGCGAGGCTCTTACTCATTACGTACGTACAGCCGGGCCCCGCAGCCTCGAAAAGAAAATCCCAGGCAACCTGAGGTTGTGCCTTGTCCAGAAAATGAGTTTTGCCATTTGGCCAGAAAGCCGTGACGTTACTGGAGTAGGCATCCACCTCACGGGTTTGGAGGACATACGTCGCACGCTGAAGCTTGTTCGTGTGCCAGATGTCATCCTGATCAGCGAAGGCAACAAAATCGTAACCGTCGAAGTCAACATCGCGTATGAGTCGAAAGAAATTTCGAGATGCTCCACCGAAGCTGCCGGCAGCCGGCAAGACTAAAACTTCAGGATGCTCAGCGGCGTAAGCAGCACACCACCCTTCGGTACCATCAGTGGAGGGATCAATACTGATATAAATAGTTACGTCGATAGCTAACTGGCCGAGGATCGAGGCCAATTGCTCCTCGATCCACTGCATACCATTGTAGGCAGCCAGCAAAACCGCGACCTTGGGATGTTTTACTGGCATGCCATTCCTGCTTGCACCGGTTAAAACGCTTCGACTCGAAAAGGCTCGGCGCTCGAATCAGCGAGATGGTGAATCCAGCAGCTTCTGCAGGTACTGACCGTACCCGGTCTTCTTTAGTGCATCAGCTTGAGCGCCCAACTGCTCGGCGGTAATCCAACCATTGTGATAGGCAATCTCTTCAAGACAAGCCACTTTCAGGCCTTGGCGTTGCTCAATGGTGTGCACAAAGTGGCTCGCTTCGAGTAGAGAATCGTGGGTCCCGGTATCGAGCCAGGCGAAACCACGCCCTAGCATTTCAACATTGAGTGTCTTGCGCTCGAGGTACGCACGGTTAACATCGGTGATTTCAAGTTCGCCACGATCGGAGGGTTTGATATTTTTAGCGATCTCGACAACATCGTTGTCGTAGAAATACAGCCCGGTAACTGCATAGTTGGATTTTGGCTTCAGCGGTTTTTCTTCAATACTTAGCGCCCGACCGGTTTTGTCGAACTCTACAACACCAAAACGCTCGGGATCGGAGACGTGATAACCAAATACGGTCGCACCATGCTGCTGAGAGCTGGCAGAGCGCAAATTATCCGAGAAGTGCTGACCGTAGAAAATATTATCACCGAGGATCAGGCAGCAAGGGGATTCGCCGATGAACTCTTCACCAATAATAAAAGCCTGTGCCAGGCCATCCGGACTTGGTTGCTCGGCGTACGTCAGCTTGATGCCATACAGGCTGCCATCACCCAACAGTTTACGGAAACATGGCAAATCTTCAGGCGTGGAAATAATCAGGACTTCACGCATGCCCGCCAGCATCAGCACCGACAGCGGATAAAATATCATCGGCTTGTCGTAAATCGGCAACATCTGCTTGGACACCCCAAGAGTCAGAGGATGCAGACGAGTGCCGGAGCCACCGGCGAGGATGATGCCTTTACGATTTGTCGTGGTCATTTGTTCAAAACTTCCCTAAGCATTCGGGTTACACCACTTTGCCAATCCGGCAAGTGCAGAGAAAAATTGTCGCGCAACTTCTGAGTATTCAGCCGTGAATTGAGTGGGCGACGTGCAGGCGTTGGATAAGCAGTCGTGGCTATCTCGTTTACAGACGTCACGGCGAGCGCTTCGCCGTTGTCTTTGGCGAAATCGATGACTTGGGTGGCATACCCATGCCATGAAACCTCTCCACGGGCGGCCAAGTGATAAACACCCGCCAATTCGGGACGCTGCATTACTTTGAGAATTGCAAAAGCAGTCACGTCGGCAATCAGATCAGCACCGGTTGGCGCGCCTACCTGATCGGCAATAACATCGAGAGACTCACGATCTTTCGCCAGTCGCAACATGGTTTTTGCGAAGTTGTTGCCGCGAGCAGCATATACCCAACAGGTACGAAAAATCAGATGCTTACACCCCGAATCGACAATCGCCTGCTCGCCTAGAAGCTTGCTGGCACCATACTGATTCAGGGGAGCGACCGGATCATCTTCCCGCCAAGGTGCAGAACCATCCCCACTGAATACATAATCAGTCGAGTAATGAATCAGCCATGCATCGCAGGACAGCGCTTCCTCTGCCATCACACAAAGTGCCTGACCATTTACTCGCTCAGCGAGTTGCGGCTCAGACTCTGCCTTATCCACGGCAGTATATGCAGCGGCGTTGACGATAACATTCGGGGCTACCTGACGAATGGTGGCGCGTAACGCGTCCAGGTCAGACACGTCGCCGCACAAACCATCGACCGTATCGCGATCAAGGGCAATCAACTCACCAAGCGGCGCCAAGGAGCGCTGCAGCTCCCAACCAACCTGGCCATTTTTTCCCAACAAGAGAATTTTCATACCTTGTTCGAGCGACCTGCGTAATTCTGGTCAATCCATTGCAGGTAGCTACCACTCTTTACGTGCTCTACCCATTCGGTGTTACTCAAGTACCATTCGACGGTCTTGCGAATACCGGTTTCAAAAGTTTCCTGGGGAGTCCACCCCAGCTCGCGCTGGATCTTGCTCGCATCGATTGCGTAGCGTTGATCGTGACCAGGGCGATCCTGAACATAAGTGATCAAACTTGCGTGCGGACGGTGAGCGGAGTCAGGGCGCAGCTCGTCCAGCAATGCACATAGGGTATGCACCACTTCGATATTCTGCTTCTCATTATGACCACCAATGTTGTAGGTCTCACCGATGTCCCCCTCCGTCACGACCTTGTATAACGCACGAGCGTGATCCTCTACGTACAGCCAGTCACGAACCTGATTGCCCTTGCCATAGACCGGCAGCGGCTTGCCTTCAAGTGCATTGAGAATGATCAGAGGAATCAATTTCTCAGGAAAATGACAGGGGCCGTAATTGTTCGAGCAATTGGTGACCAGAGTAGGCAGGCCATAAGTACGAGCCCAAGCGCGAACCAGATGGTCGGAACTTGCCTTGCTTGCCGAGTAAGGCGAGCTTGGCTGATAGGGCGTAGTTTCGGTGAAGAGGTCTTCCGGACCTTCAAGATCACCGTAAACCTCATCAGTAGAAATGTGGTGAAAGCGGAAGTTGGCTTTACGCCCATCCTCCAATGCAGCCCAATAGTGGCGCGCGGCTTCCAGCAGGGTGTAAGTACCGATGATATTGGTTTGAATGAACTCGGATGGTCCGGAAATCGAGCGATCGACATGAGACTCTGCGGCCAGATGCATGATCGCATCTGGTTGATGTTCATGCAGAACACGGTCGATTTGATCGCGATTGCAGATATCAACGTGCTCAAATGCATAACGCGCGTCCTGGCTAACCTCTGCCAGGGATTCCAGATTACCGGCGTAAGTCAGTTTATCGACGTTAACGACTGAGTCGGTTGTATTGGAGATGATATGACGGATGACTGCCGAGCCGATGAACCCGGCGCCGCCGGTAACTAGAATTTTCACGCGAAACCATACCCTTGAGCTGCGGACAGTGCCATCAACGAGCACCATCTAATCCATGAATTCAGAAGCCATCAATTATGGCTTCCGTCAAAGTCAGTCTGAATCGACGTGCGTTAAAGGCGTTGTCGAACAAGGGCTGCATTTTACAGCTTAACGGACGTTTTACGAATGGATATAGGCAGGTAGAGACGCAATTCGACAGATGCCCTGCATCTATCGTTTCAAGTAAGACGTTTGCGCGCTGCTCTGGACGAACGCCCTAGAAACCAGCCGAGAATCGGACCAATCAGCATGCCGATGAGCAACGCCAAAACCGCAACAAGCGAAACCGGCAACTGCGGACCAGACAAACCCAGAAACACTAACGATACCGACTGCTGGTTCTCCAGCACGAATGCCAGAATCAATAGCACCAATAAAAGAATGAAAACGCCAAGAAAGATACGCTTGAGGTTACGCATGAGCCACCCCAGGAAAAATAGCGATTGTCAAACCCCCTCCTCCTCTTCCTCGTTCACTCGATCACGCAGCTCTTTACCTGGCTTGAAATGCGGAACGAACTTACCATCCAGACTGACCGACTGACCGGTCTTCGGATTGCGCCCAACGCGCGGCGCACGATAATGCAGAGAGAAACTGCCAAACCCACGGATCTCGATGCGATCTCCGGTAGCCAGGCACTGGGACATTTGTTCAAGCATGGTCTTGATGGCCAACTCCACATCCTTGGATGAGAGCAGCCCTTGATGGGTGACAATTCGTTCGATCAACTCCGACTTCGTCATATTTTTCCCTTCTTTTTCAAGCAGCTAGATCAGCGCTTGAAAGGTTTTAGCACGCCCGGAAGATTTTGAACAGCCCAGGGATTGACATATATTCCTCGGCGTTGAAACGCCCATTTTCAGGGCATCAAATCAACAAACCAGCTCACGACACTCAGCGACAGATGACCAACATGGTTCGCGTCACGTAGCCAGCAGGGTTGAAGCCAAAAGGAAACTCATCCTCATCCTTGGCATCATCCGATCGGGTGATCACTTTGTAGCCCGCCCCCTTGCACTCCTTCGCTGCTCGTTTTTGACACTTCTCCCAGCCAGAACCCAATCCAGAGCAGTCGACCTCGATACCGCTGACGCCACGTACCGCATGAGTCTTGGCGCTAGTGGTGCAGCCTGCCAAAACCAACACAGCCATGAGGGCAATAAACTTGTTCATTCACTTCCTTATGCCAGGCTACGCCCGACCACTACACGCTTAAGACAAGCTTAGTCGCGAATAGGCGATTGATCCGATTAAAGAAACAGACAATCGGGCGCATGGAATGGTTTCACAAGCAGCGCTGTTCGCACAAAAAGTAAGCACCCCCATCAAATCACAGGCACAAAAAAGGGCGACCGAAGTCGCCCTTTTTAATGATCAAGCAGAACTTAGTTCTGTTTGGCCAATGCCTGGCGCATCAATGCCGCCATGGTGGTCTCGCCGGTAACAGCTTCCGGAGTCTCTTTCAGGCTCTGGATAGCTTCTTTCTCTTCAGCATCATCTTTCGACTTGATGGAGAGTTGGATCACGCGGCTCTTACGATCAACGCTGATGATCTTGGCTTCTACTTCCTGGCCTTCTTTCAGAACGTTGCGCGCGTCTTCAACGCGGTCACGGCTGATTTCGGAGGCTTTCAGAGTCGCTTCGATATCGTCGGCCAGAACGATGATGGCGCCTTTGGCGTCAACTTCTTTCACGGTGCCAGTAACGATTGCGCCTTTGTCGTTAACCGAGACGTACTCGGAGAACGGATCGCTTTCCAGTTGCTTGATACCCAGGGAGATACGCTCGCGCTCTGGGTCAACCGACAGGATAACGGTGTCCAGCTCGTCGCCCTTCTTGAAACGACGAACAGCTTCTTCGCCAACTTCGTTCCAGGAGATGTCGGACAGGTGAACCAGACCGTCGATGCCGCCGTCCAGACCAATGAAGATACCGAAATCGGTGATCGACTTGATGGTGCCGGAGATTTTATCGCCCTTGTTGAACTGGCCAGAGAAATCTTCCCATGGGTTAGATTTGCACTGCTTGATGCCCAGGGAGATACGACGACGCTCTTCGTCGATGTCCAGAACCATAACTTCCACTTCGTCGCCGACTTGTACGACTTTCGAAGGGTGGATGTTCTTGTTGGTCCAGTCCATTTCCGAAACGTGTACCAGACCTTCAACGCCTTCTTCCAGCTCAGCGAAGCAGCCGTAGTCGGTCAGGTTGGTTACACGAGCGGTAACGCGAGTGCTTTCTGGGTAACGGGCTTTGATAGCAACCCATGGATCTTCGCCCAGTTGCTTCAGGCCCAGGGAAACACGGTTGCGTTCGCGATCGTATTTCAGAACCTTGACGTCGATTTCGTCACCAACGTTGACGATCTCGGAAGGATGCTTGATGCGCTTCCAGGCCATGTCGGTGATGTGCAGCAGGCCGTCCACGCCACCCAGATCGACGAATGCGCCGTAATCGGTGAGGTTTTTGACGATACCTTTGACTTGCTGGCCTTCCTGCAGGGATTCCAGCAGAGCTTCACGCTCGGCGGAGTTCTCGGCTTCCAGGACGCTGCGACGGGAAACGACAACGTTGTTGCGCTTCTGGTCCAGCTTGATGACCTTGAATTCCAGCTCTTTGCCTTCCAGGTGCGTGGTGTCGCGCACTGGACGGACGTCAACCAGGGAACCTGGCAGGAACGCACGGATGCCGTTAACGTCGACAGTGAAGCCGCCTTTAACCTTACCGTTGATAACGCCCTTGACCACTTCCTCAGCTGCGAAGGCTGCTTCCAGAACGATCCAGCACTCGGCGCGCTTGGCTTTTTCACGGGACAGCTTGGTTTCACCGAAACCGTCTTCAACCGAGTCCAGAGCAACGTGAACTTCGTCACCGACATTGATAGTCAGATCGCCAGCGTCGTTGTAGAACTGCTCAAGCGGGATGAGTGCTTCAGACTTCAGGCCAGCGTGAACGGTTACCCAGCGAGCTTGGTAATCGATATCAACGATAACACCGGTGATGATGGAGCCTGCCTGAAGGTTCAGGGTTTTTAGGCTTTCTTCAAAGAGTTCCGCAAAGCTTTCGCTCATTTTAATTCCTGTAGATGAGGGCGAAGAATACGCCCATCTCCACACCCCAGACGGTGTGGGTTAGTTTCATTTAAAAGAAGCGCTGCAGGACTATGACTGGTCCCCTGCGGCCTTCTTGGTCACCCGGCGATATCGCGAATGGCGATCTCGCTCATGATGCGTTCAAGCACCTGATCGATGGACAACTCCGTGGAATCCAGCTGTATCGCGTCGGCCGCCGGTTTGAGCGGGGCCACTGCGCGCTGGGTGTCACGCTCGTCGCGTGCACGGATCTCATCTAGCAGACTCGACAGACTAACACCCTCGACTTTGCCCTTCAACTGCAAATATCGACGGCGCGCCCGTTCCTCGGCACTGGCAGTCAGGAAAATCTTCAGCGGTGCATCGGGAAAAACCACCGTACCCATGTCGCGACCGTCGGCTACAAGACCCGGCGCTTCCTGGAAAGCACGCTGGCGCTGCAGCAGCGCCTCGCGCACAGCCGGCAATGCAGCCACTTGCGAAGCGCCGGAGCCGACGCTTTCGGTGCGAATGACATCGCTGACCTCGTCCCCTTCCAGAATGATCCGTTGCAATTGACCGTCGGTCGCCGCAATGAACTGAACATCCAGATGAGCGGCAAGTTTCTTCAACAGCTCTTCATTGGTCAGGTCGACACCATGGTTGTGCGCAGCAAACGCCAGCAAACGGTAAAGCGCACCGGAATCCAGCAGATTCCAGCCAAGACGCTTGGCCAGAATCCCGGCAACGGTGCCTTTGCCCGAGCCGCTTGGCCCATCGATGGTGATGACCGGTGCAATGTTCTTCACGACTGAGCCTCTTGTGCCACACGAATACCGACCTGACCGCACAACGCGAGGAAGTTCGGGAACGACGTCGCGACGTTGGCGCAATCATGGATGCGGATCGGTGCAGTGGCGCGCAAGGATGCAACGCTGAAGGCCATCGCGATACGGTGATCGCCGTGACCATGCACTTCGCCGCCGCCAATCTGGCCGCCGTCGATGATGATGCCGTCCGGAGTTGGCTGACATTTGACGCCCAGCGCCAGCAAACCGTCCGCCATCACCTGAATGCGATCCGATTCCTTGACCCGCAGCTCTTCGGCACCAGTCAGCACGGTGCGCCCTTCGGCACAGGCAGCGGCCACGAACAGTACCGGGAATTCATCGATGGCCAGCGGAACCAGCGCTTCGGGAATCTCGATACCCTTGAGTTTAGCTGCCCGCACGCGCAGGTCAGCCACAGGTTCGCCGCCGACTTCACGCTGGTTTTCCAGAGTGATGTCCGCGCCCATCAGACGGAGGATGTCGATGACGCCGGTACGGGTCGGGTTGATGCCGACGTGTTCAAGCACCAACTCCGAACCTTCGGCAATCGAAGCAGCCACCAGGAAGAACGCCGACGACGAGATGTCGCCTGGTACTTCGATATGAGTAGCGGTCAGCTTGCCGCCGGACTCGACCGAAGCCGTCGCCCCATCAACGCTCACCGGGTAGCCAAAGCCACGCAACATGCGCTCGGTATGGTCGCGGGTCGGCGCAGGCTCGGTTACCGTGGTCTTGCCTTCAGCGTACAGACCGGCGAGCAGCAGGCAGGATTTTACCTGCGCACTGGCCATCGGCATGGTGTAGGTCAGACCTTTGAGCTTGTGGCCACCACGAATGGTCATCGGCGGACGACCTTCAGCGGCAGTTTCGATCACGGCGCCCATTTCACGCAGTGGATTGGCCACGCGATTCATCGGACGCTTGGACAGCGAAGCATCACCGGTCAGGGTGCTGTCGAAGTTCTGCGCGGCCAACAGACCGGACAGCAGACGCATCGAGGTACCGGAGTTGCCCAGATAGATCGGGCCCGGCGCAGGTTTCAGGCCGTGCAGGCCAACACCGTGAATGGTCACGCGGCCGTGGTGCGGGCCTTCGATGACCACGCCCATGTCGCGGAATGCCTGCAAGGTTGCCAGGGCGTCTTCGCCCTCAAGGAAACCTTCGACTTCGGTGACGCCTTCGGCCAGCGAGCCGAGCATGATCGAACGGTGGGAAATGGATTTGTCACCCGGTACGCGAATCCGACCGGACAGGCGGCCACCAGGTTGAGCCAAGAAGATCAGATCGTTGGAATTCATAGCGTCCACATAGGCCCTGCGGGCCAGGATTTTACTGAAATGCTCGCGGGCAACCCGGGCGCGAGTGAAAACGCCCAACAATTGGTGCCCATCCCCTGCATCGACCGCGTCGCGCAAGGCGTCGAGGTCGCTGCGAAATGTATCGAGTGTGCGCAGGACAGCCTCGCGGTTGGCGAGGAAGATGTCGTGCCACATCACCGGGTCGCTTCCGGCGATTCTTGTGAAATCGCGGAAACCGCCCGCAGCGTAACGGAAGATCTCAAGATTTTCATTGCGCTTGGCCAACGAATCGACCAGACCGAACGCCAGCAGGTGCGGCAGATGACTGGTTGCAGCCAACACTTCATCGTGACGCTCGACCTGCATGTGCTCGACGTCGGCGCCCAGTTCGCGCCACAGACGATCAACCACCGCCAGCGCAGCCGGATCGGTTTGCTCAAGCGGCGTGAGGATCACTTTATGGCGGCGGAACAGCTCGGCATTGGAGGCTTCCACCCCGCTCTGCTCGGAACCGGCAATCGGATGGCCCGGCACGAAGCGCGCCGGCATAGCACCAAACGCCTCGGTTGCCGCGCGCACGACATTGCCTTTGGCGCTGCCGACATCGGTCAGAATCGCCTGACCCAGATCCATGCTCGCCAATCGCGCGAGCACTTTCTCCATCGCCAGAATCGGCACCGCCAACTGAATCACGTCCGCGCCCTGGCATGCAGCCGCCAGGTCATCTTCGCAGCGATCCACCACACCCAACTCGACCGCCAGCTTGCGCGATTGCGGATCGAGATCGACCCCAACCACTTCGCGGCACACGCCGCTTTCACGCAAGCCCTTGGCAAACGAACCACCGATCAACCCCAGACCGACCACTACAAGGCGACCGATCATAGGTGCAGCAGATTGCAGAGCAGTGACATCACCCACGAGCCAGAACCTTGCGCAGCGCTTCGAGGAAGCGGCTGTTTTCCGCCGGCAGACCGATGGTCACCCGCAGGTGGTTCGGCATGCCGTAATTGGCCACTGGACGCACAATTACGCCTTCGCGCAGCAAGCCCTGGAACACCGGAGCCGCCACCTGACCGAGATCGACGCAAATGAAGTTACCCTTGGACTCGATCCAGCCCAAGTCCAGCTCCCGGAAACCGGCTTGCAGTTGCTGCATGCCTGACTCGTTGAGCTGACGGCTTTGCGCCAGATACTCTTCATCTTTCAACGCCGCACACGCCGCTGCCAAAGCCAGGCTGTTGACGTTGAACGGCTGGCGAACACGGTTCAGCACGTCCGCCACTACCGGAGTGGACAGGCCATAACCAACGCGCAACGCCGCCAGACCATAGGCCTTGGAGAACGTGCGCGAAACCAGCAGATTCGGGTACGCAGCGAGGAAGTCCAGACCATCCGGCAGATCACTGCCTTCGGCGTACTCGATGTAGGCCTCGTCCAGCACCACCAGCACGTGCTCCGGAACATCCTGGAGGAATTCGTCCAGCGCTTCGGCGCCGAACCATGTGCCGGTCGGGTTGTTCGGGTTGGCGATGAATACTACGCGGGTGTTGGCATCGATGGCCGCGAGCATCGCCGGCAAATCGTGCCCCCAATCTTTGGCTGGGACGACTTTGGCCTCGGCACCGACCGCCTGAGTGGCAATCGGATACACAGCGAACGCGTGCTCGCTGAACACGGCATTCAGGCCCGGCGCAAGATAGGCGCGCGCGACCAGTTCGAGAATGTCGTTCGAGCCATTGCCCAGGGTGACCTGGTTCAGGTCAACACGGCACTGCTCGGCCAGCAGGGATTTCAGCGCGAAACCATTACCATCCGGGTAACGGGTCAGCTCGGCCAGTTCTTCGCGGATCGCCGCCAGCGCTTTCGGGCTGGCGCCCAGCGGGTTTTCGTTGCTTGCCAGTTTGACGATTTTGGCCGGATCAAGGTCCAGCTCACGCGCCAGTTCATCCACAGGCTTGCCCGGAACGTACGGCGAAAGTTGTTGCACGCCCGGCTGTGCCAGAGCGAGGAAATTGCCACTCATTACTACCGCCCCTTACAGAACTGCTTTCGGGTAGGAACCCAGCACTTTGAGTGCCACTGCTTCCTGACTGATCTTCTCCAATACACCCTTGATCAACGGATCACGGTGGTGGCCGACGAAGTCGATGAAGAACACGTAAGTCCATTTGCCGCTGCGCGACGGACGGGTTTCGATGCGGGTCAGGTCGATCCCGTTGTCATGGAACGGCACCAGCAACTCGTGAAGCGCGCCGGGTTTGTTGCTCATCGACACGATGATCGAGGTCTTGTCGTCGCCGGTCGGCGGCACTTCCTGGTTACCGATCATCAGGAAGCGCGTCGAGTTGTCCGGACGGTCTTCGATCTTCTCGGCCAGACGAGTCAGGCCATACAGCCCGGCCGCCATGTCGCCAGCGATTGCCGCCGAATTCCACTCACCTTTAACCCGCTTGGCAGCTTCAGCGTTGCTCGACACCGCGACGCGCTCGACATTCGGGTAATGCGCATCCAGCCACTTGCGGCACTGGGCCAGCGACTGCGCATGGGAATAGATGCGGCTGATGCTGTCGGTCTTGGTGTTTTCACCGACCAACAGGTGATGGTGGATACGCAGCTCGACTTCGCCGCAGATCACCATGTCGTGTTCGAGGAAGCTGTCCAGCGTGTGGTTGACCGCGCCTTCGGTGGAGTTCTCCACCGGGACAACACCAAAGTTCACCGCACCGGCAGCCACTTCACGGAACACTTCGTCGATCGCCGCCATTGGCTTGCTGATCACCGCATGACCAAAGTGCTTCATGGCCGCCGCTTGAGTGAAGGTGCCTTCAGGGCCGAGATAAGCCACCTTCAGTGGCTGCTCCAGCGCCAGGCAGGAAGACATGATTTCGCGGAACAACCGCGCCATCTCTTCGTTGCCCAACGGTCCCTGATTGCGCTCCATGACGCGCTTGAGCACCTGAGCTTCACGCTCGGGACGATAGAACACCGGCACTTCGCCTTCGGCCAGCGAAGCCATCTTTACTCTTGCGACTTCCTGGGCGCAACGCGCACGCTCACTGATCAGCTCCATGACTTTGGTGTCCAGAGCGTCAATGCGAACGCGCAGCGCCTTGAGTTCTTGCTCGGACATCAGCCGTGTTCCTTCTCGAATTCAGCCATGTACGCCACCAGCGCATTGACGGCGGTGATGTCGACGGCGTTGTAGATGGAAGCGCGCATGCCGCCCACAGAGCGGTGGCCCTTGAGGTTGAGCAGACCGCGCTCGTCAGCACCCGCGAGGAACGGCTTGTCCAGACGATCGTCAGCCAAGCGGAAAGGCACGTTCATCCACGAGCGGTCGGACTTGTTGATCGGGTTGCTGTAGAGACCACTGGCATCGATGAAGTCATACAGCGTGCGCTGCTTGACGTCGTTGAGCTTGGCGATGGCTTCGACGCCACCCTGCTCTTTCAGCCACTGGAACACCAGACCGGACAGGTACCAGGCCAGGGTCGGCGGGGTGTTGTACATAGAGCC
This sequence comes from Pseudomonas sp. FW305-7, assembly GCF_058786735.1. Classification (NCBI taxonomy): domain Bacteria; kingdom Pseudomonadati; phylum Pseudomonadota; class Gammaproteobacteria; order Pseudomonadales; family Pseudomonadaceae; genus Pseudomonas; species Pseudomonas sp. FW305-7. The sequence continues at coordinate 99,017 of NZ_JBYSZA010000006.1, read as the reverse complement.
GTTATCGGCCGCGACCTTGTAGTCGAGCATGGTCGGGCACAGCGAGCGTGCCTTGCCGAGCAAGTCTTCGCGGATGATGTTGACGACGATGCCGCTCGGGCCGATGTTTTTCTGCGCCCCCGCGTAGATCATGCCGAAACGCGAGATGTCGACCGGGCGCGACAGAATGTCCGAGGACATGTCAGCCACCAGCGGTACGTCGCCGGTTTCCGGGATCCACTGGAATTCCAGACCGCCGATGGTTTCGTTCGGCGCGTAGTGAACGTAAGCGGCGTCTTTCGACAGGTTCCACTCGTTCTGACCCGGAATGGCGAAATAGTCGTAAGGCTTGGCGGTGGCGGCAACATTGACGTGGCCGTAGCGCGACGCTTCTTCGATGGCTTTCTGTGACCAGATACCGGTGTCGATGTAGTCGGCAGAGCCGCCTTCAGGCAACAGGTTCAGTGGAATCTGCGCGAATTGCTGGCTGGCGCCACCTTGCAGAAACAGCACTTTGTAGTTCGAAGGGATATTCAGCAGGTCACGCAAATCCTGCTCGGCCTGGGTCGCGATGGACACGAACTCATCGCTGCGATGGCTCATTTCCATGACCGACAGGCCCTTGCCGTGCCAGTCAAGGAGTTCACCTTGGGCGCGTTGCAGGACAGCTTCGGGAAGCGCCGCAGGGCCGGCGCAGAAGTTATAGGCTCGCTTGCTCACATCCAGTCTCGCTCTGATTTGGTGATATCACGCAATAAATCACACTACCGATCAACATGGCCCTGTGGGAGCGAGCCTGCTCGCGAATGCATCACCGCGGTGTGTCAGAGGTACCGCAGCGTCTGCATTCGCGAGCAGGCTCGCTCCCAAAGGGAATCTCCATGATGTCGAAATTTCATACCGGACAAATAACAAGGGGGCGAATTTTCATCCGCCCCCTCGCTTGTCCGCTTATTCTTGCGGCTCTTCGTCTGCTGCGGCGTCGAGCTGCTGGTCTTCGGCGGCATCGTCGATCACGACGTTGCCCTCGAATTCCTCGCCCTCTTCACCTTCAAGCTCTTCACCTTCGACTTCCGAAGGCTCCTGAACCCGCTCCAGACCGACCAGGGTTTCATCCTTGGCCAGCTTGATCAGGGTGACACCTTGAGTGTTACGACCCAGGCTCGACACTTCGTCGACACGGGTACGCACCAGAGTGCCCTGATCGGAGATCAGCATGATTTCTTCGCCATCCTGCACCTGAACCGCGCCGACCAGACGGCCGTTACGCTCGTTGCTGACCATGGCGATAACACCTTGACCACCACGCTTGTACTCAGGGAACTCGGTGATAGCAGTACGCTTGCCATAACCACGCTCGGAAGCAGTGAGGATCTCGCTGCCTTCTTCCGGAATCAGCATGGAGATCAGCTTCTGTCCTTCCGGCAGACGCATGCCACGCACACCCCGGGCGGTACGGCCCATGGCGCGAACTTCGGATTCCTTGAAGCGGGTCACTTTGCCGCCGTCGGAGAACAGCATGATTTCCTGCTCGCCATCGGTGATGGCAGCGGAGATCAGAATGTCGCCTTCGTCCAGTTCCAGGGCGATCAGACCGACGCTGCGCTGACGGCTAAAGGCCACCAGCGGAGTCTTCTTGACCGTACCGTTGGCGGTCGACATGAAGATGAACGGCGCCTTCTTGCGGTCGGCAGCCTTGATGCGCGCACGGCGCTCTTCGTCGGTTTCGTTGCTGTTTTCGATTTCTTCTACATCAGTCTCAACGCCTTCGGCTTCTTCTTCGTCAGCCTGACGCTTCATGGCTTCGAGATCGACCGGCAGCATGGTGGTGATGTATTCGCCCTCGCTCAACGGCAAGAGGTTGACCAGCGGACGACCACGGGCGGCGCGGGACGCTTCCGGAATCTCGTAGGTCTTGAGCCAGTACACCTTGCCCTTGCTGGAGAACAGCAGCAGCGTGGTGTGGCTGTTGGCAACCAACAGGTGAGCGATGTAGTCCTCATCCTTGACGCCGGTAGCCGACTTGCCCTTACCGCCACGACGCTGAGCCTGGTACGCAGCCAATGGCTGAGTCTTGGCGTAGCCACCGTGGGAAATGGTCACGACGCGCTCTTCTTCCGGGATCATGTCACCCAGGGTCAGGTCGAGACGGGCATCGAGAATCTCGGTGCGACGCTGATCGCCATATTCGGCACGGATCACTTCCAGCTCTTCGCGGATCACTTCCATCAGGCGCACGGCGCTGTTGAGGATGCGGATCAGCTCGCCGATCTGGTTGAGGATCTCTTGATACTCGGCCAGCAGCTTCTCGTGCTCCAGACCGGTCAGACGGTGCAGGCGCAGTTCCAGAATGGCTTGCGCCTGCTCTGGCGACAGGAAGTATTTGCCTTCGCGCAGACCGTATTGGGGATCGAGGTTTTCCGGACGGCACGAATCGGCACCAGCTCGTTCAACCATCGCCACTACGGCGGAAGATTCCCAAGGCGTGCTGATCAACGCTTCCTTGGCTTCCGAAGGAGTCGGCGAAGCCTTGATCAGAGCGATAACCGGGTCGATGTTCGACAGGGCGACGGCCTGGCCTTCGAGGATGTGGCCACGCTCACGCGCCTTGCGCAGTTCGAACACGGTACGACGGGTGACGACTTCGCGACGGTGACGAACGAAGGCTTCCAGCAGATCCTTGAGGTTAAGGATGCGTGGGCGGCCATCGATCAGCGCAACGATGTTGATGCCGAATACCGATTGCAACTGGGTCTGGGCGTACAGGTTATTGAGGATCACCTCAGGCACTTCGCCGCGACGCAGTTCGATCACGACGCGCATACCGTCCTTGTCGGACTCGTCGCGCAGTTCGGTGATGCCTTCCAGCTTCTTCTCTTTGACCAGCTCGGCGATCTTCTCGATCAGACGCGCCTTGTTCAGCTGGTACGGCAGTTCGGTGATGACGATCTGCTGACGACCACCGACCTTGTCGATGTCTTCAATGATCGAACGGGCACGCATGTAAATGCGCCCGCGACCGGTGCGGTAGGCTTCGATGATGCCGGCGCGGCCGTTGATGATCGCGGCAGTCGGGAAGTCCGGACCGGGGATGTATTGCATCAGCTCATCGACGGTCAGCTCAGGGTTGTCGATGAGTGCCAGGCAACCGTCGATGACTTCACCGAGGTTGTGCGGCGGAATGTTGGTCGCCATGCCCACGGCGATACCGCTGGAACCGTTGACCAGCAGGTTTGGCACGCGGGTCGGCATGACCGCCGGGATCAGTTCGGTGCCGTCGTAGTTCGGCACCCAGTCCACGGTTTCTTTATGCAGGTCAGCCAGCAGTTCGTGCGCCAGCTTGGTCATGCGCACTTCGGTGTATCGCATGGCCGCAGCGTTGTCGCCGTCGACCGAACCGAAGTTGCCCTGACCGTCGACCAGCAGGTAGCGCAGGGAGAAAGGCTGAGCCATGCGGACGATGGTGTCGTACACCGCGGTATCACCGTGCGGGTGATACTTACCGATCACGTCGCCGACAACACGGGCAGATTTCTTGTACGGCTTGTTGAAGTCGTTGCCCAGCTCGCTCATCGCGAACAGTACGCGACGGTGCACGGGCTTGAGGCCATCGCGCGCATCCGGCAGTGCACGGCCGACGATTACGCTCATCGCGTAGTCGAGATAGGACTGTTTCAGCTCGTCTTCGATATTGACCGGGAGGATTTCTTTGGCCAGTTCGCCCATGAGAAGCCTGATTCCTTTTTCTGGTGAAACTTCGTCATATCCATGTGGGAGCAACGAAGCTCGTCGGGGCAGGCTGAGTGCCATGCACCGACTTACGACAAATCAACAATCTGGAGAGTGGATTTGCGCAGTAAAGACAGCTCCGCGGAGCTGCCTCGGAAAACGCCGGATGTTATCACAAAGGCCGCCACGCACCTATCCCCCAGATGCGCATGGAGCATAGTTAGTTGACCGGTGACAGGCTTAACGGGGACGAGAGAGGCTCAGAGCTTCTTTGAATGCAGAATTGGGGCGTGGATTGCGGATGTTTATTGACTTTTAAGGCCTCATCGCTGGCAAGCCAGCTCCCACAGAATCGGTGGCAAGCTCAAAACCTGTGGGAGCTGACTTGCCAGCGATGGCGTCTTCACAGACGCCATACCCCATCAATGCAGGCGTTTGCGGCACATCAACTGGGCCATCTTCGCGGTATCCGGGCGCTCGACGATGCCTTTCTCCGTGACGATTGCATCGATCAGGTCCGCCGGCGTCACGTCAAACACCGGGTTGAACGCCTCAACATCGGCGCCGACACGTTTGCCGCCGACTTCGAGTAACTCGGCACCGTCACGCTCCTCGATCGGGATGTCGTCGCCGCTGGCCAGATTCATGTCGATGGTCGAACTCGGCGCCACCACCATGAAGCGCACACCGTGGTGCATCGCATTGACGGCCAGTTGATAGGTGCCGATCTTGTTCGCCACGTCACCATTGGCCGTGATCCGATCAGCACCGACGATCACCCAGGTCACGCCTTTGGTCTTCATGATGTGCGCGGCGGCGGAGTCGGCATTCAGAGTGACAGGGATGCCTTCGTTGGCCAGCTCCCACGCCGTCAAGCGCGAGCCCTGTAGCCATGGACGGGTTTCGTCGGCATAAACACGCTCGACCATGCCCTCAAGGAACGCCGCGCGGATCACGCCCAGCGCCGTACCGAAACCACCCGTGGCGAGTGCGCCGGTATTGCAATGGGTCAGGATCGCCTGGGCATTGCCCTGATGCTTACGGATCAGGTCGACGCCCAGCTGCGCCATAGTCAGATTGGCTTCGCGGTCGCTTTCATGAATGGCAATGGCTTCCGCTTCCAGCGCGGCCAGCGGATCGGCATTGTCCTTCAGACGATCAAGCCGATCGTGCATGCGACCCAGCGCCCAGAACAGGTTGACCGCAGTCGGACGAGAATCGGCCAGCAGTGCGAAATCCTCTTCCAGCGCCGCGTACCAGTCGCCCCCTTCGGCGACCCGCGCACGGGCCGCAAGCACAATGCCATACGCCGCACTGATGCCAATGGCCGGCGCGCCGCGCACCACCATCGAGCGAATCGCTTCAGCCACGCCGGCGGCGCTGGTGTAGGCAATCCAGGTTTCCTCGAACGGCAAAATACGCTGATCCAGCAGGTGGAGCGCGCCATCTCGCCAATCGATGGCCTTTACTTTCTCCGCAGCCAACAGTCGATCGCGCATCCCTCACCCCGCACTCATGAACAAAAGCCGCCGATTATAGCGATCCCCCCGCGAAGACGCTCGGGTATACTTCGCCATCCTTTATAAAAGCACTGGAACCGACCCTCGATGCCGAAACCTGCCATTGCGCTCGACTTATTATTGCTGCCGACCTGGCTGGTACCCGTCGAACCTGCAGGCGTTGTGCTCAAGGAGCACGGCCTGGGCATCCGCGACGGTCGCATCGTGTTTATCGGCCCGCGCGCCGAAGCGTTGAAATGTAACGCCACGGAAATCCGCGAGCTGCCGGATGTGCTGCTCGCTCCCGGCCTGATCAATGCGCACGGCCACGCGGCGATGACGCTGTTCCGTGGCATGGCCGACGATCTGCCGCTGATGACCTGGCTGGAAAACCACATCTGGCCGGCCGAGGCCAAATGGGTCGATGAAGACTTCGTCCGTGACGGCACCGATCTGGCCATCGCCGAGCAGATCAAGGGCGGCATCACCTGCTTCTCGGACATGTATTTCTTCCCGAAGGTTGCCAGTGAGCGTGTACACAACAGCGGTATCCGTGCACAAATCGCCATTCCGATCCTCGACTTCCCGATTCCCGGCGCCAGCAGCGCCGATGAAGCCATTCGTCAGGGCGTCGAGCTGTTTGGCGACCTCAAGCATCATGAGCGGATCAAGATCACTTTCGGCCCTCATGCACCCTACACCGTCGGCGACGAGAACCTTGAGAAAATCCGCGTGATCGCCGAGGAGCTCGACGCCTCGATTCACATGCACGTCCATGAAACTGCCTTTGAAGTCCAGCAAGCGCTCGAGCAGGGCGGCGAACGGCCGCTGGCCCGCCTCGGCCGACTCGGTTTGCTCGGCCCGCGCTTCCAGGCGGTGCACATGACGCAGATCAGCGATGACGACCTGGCGTTGCTGGTAGAAAGCAACACCAGCGTGATCCATTGCCCGGAATCGAACCTCAAACTGGCCAGCGGTTTCTGCCCGGTGGAGCGTTTGTGGCAGGCCGGGGTGAATGTCGCCGTCGGTACTGATGGTGCAGCGAGCAACAACGACCTCGACCTGCTGGGTGAAACCCGCACTGCCGCACTGCTGGCAAAAGCCGTCGCCGGCTCGGCCACCGCACTCGATGCCCACCGCGCCCTGCGCATGGCCACTCTCAACGGCGCGCGGGCGCTGGGCATAGAATCGCAGGTCGGCTCGCTGGAAGTCGGCAAAGCCGCCGACATCGTCGCCTTCGACCTCTCCGGCCTGGCCCAGCAGCCGGTCTATGACCCGGTTTCGCAGCTTATATATGCCACCGGTCGCGATTGCGTGAAACATCTGTGGGTCGCCGGCAAACAATTGCTCGACGACCGGCGCCTGACGCGCATGGACGAACAACAGCTGGGCGCCACCGCCCGCACCTGGGGCCAGCGCATCAGCGGCCACACCGAATCGTAAACACCGCGGAACACAATCCGCGGCTACAGCCTTTTTCAAGTTTTTCGAGGAATTGAACATGAGCAACGTCGACCACGCCGAAATCGCCAAATTCGAAGCCCTGGCCCATCGCTGGTGGGATCGTGAAAGCGAATTCAAACCGCTACACGACATCAACCCGCTGCGGGTCAACTGGATTGACGAGCGGGTCAATCTGGCTGGCAAGAAGGTCCTCGACGTCGGTTGCGGCGGCGGCATTCTCAGCGAAGCCATGGCCCAGCGCGGCGCCACCGTGATGGGCATCGACATGGGCGAAGCGCCATTGGCGGTGGCGCAACTGCATCAGCTGGAATCCGGCGTCAGTGTCGAATACCGGCAGATCACCGCCGAAGCTTTGGCCGAAGAAATGCCCGAGCAGTTCGACGTAGTAACTTGCCTTGAGATGCTTGAGCACGTGCCCGACCCATCGTCGGTGATCCGCGCCTGCTTCCGCATGGTCAAACCGGGCGGCCAGGTGTTCTTCTCGACCATCAACCGCAACCCGAAGGCGTACCTGTTTGCCATCGTCGGCGCCGAATACATCATGAAGCTGCTGCCGCGCGGCACCCACGACTTCAAGAAATTCATCCGCCCGTCCGAGCTGGGCGCCTGGAGCCGCATGGCCGGCCTGACCGTCAAGGACATCATCGGCCTGACCTACAACCCGTTGACCAAGCACTACAAACTGGCCAACGACGTTGACGTCAACTACATGATCCAGACCCTGCGCGAGGAGTAAGCCGATGGCCATCAGAGCAGTCCTTTTCGACATGGACGGCACCCTGCTCGACACCGCGCCGGACTTCATCGCCATTTGTCAGGCGATGCGCGCGGATCGCGGCTTGCCGCCGATGAACGACAAGCACATCCGCGATGAAATTTCCGGCGGCGCCAAAGCGATGGTCGCGGTGACTTTCTCGATGGACCCGGAATCGCCGGGCTTCGAGGAATTGCGTCTGGAATTCCTCGAACGCTATCTGGTTGGCTGCGCAGTGCACAGCAAGCTGTTCGACGGCATGGGAGAACTGCTGGCCGACATCGAGAAAGCCAATCTGGTTTGGGGCGTGGTGACCAACAAGCCGCTGCGCTTCGCCGAGCCGATCATGCAACAACTGGGGCTGGCCGAGCGCTCGGCGCTGCTGATCTGCCCCGATCACGTGAAAAACAGCAAGCCGGATCCGGAGCCGTTGATCCTTGCGTGCAAGATGCTTGATCTGGATCCGTCGACGGTTCTGTTTGTAGGCGATGATCTACGCGATATCGAGTCGGGCCGCGATGCCGGTACAAAAACGGCAGCGGTGACGTTTGGCTACATTCATCCGGATGACAACCCACGGCACTGGGGTGCGGATGTTGTGGTGGATCATCCGTCGGAGTTGCGCAAGGTGCTCGATAGCGCGCTTTGCAGCTGCTGACCCGACTGTTTGCAGGAGCCGTTTGTGGCGAGGGGATTTATCCCCGATCGACGGCGAAGCCGTCGTTAAACCTGCACGTCAAATCGACCTGAAAGAATGCTGGGCTGCTGCGCAACCCATCGGGGACAAATCCCCTCACCACAAAGGGTGAAGCAGGTCTTCATGAATGGATTGTGAGGTTTTTATGTTCGATTACTCCGCTCGTCCCGAATTGCTCAAGGATCGGGTCATTCTGGTCACCGGTGCCGGGCGCGGCATTGGCGCGGCTGCCGCCAAGACCTACGCCGCGCATGGCGCTACCGTGCTGCTGCTGGGTAAGACTGAAGCGAATCTGACCCAGGTTTACGACGAGATCGAAGCGGCGGGCCATCCGCAACCGGCGGTGATTCCGTTCAACCTCGAAACCGCCCTGCCCCATCAGTACGATGAGCTGGCAGCGATGATCGAAAGCGAATTCGGTCATCTTGACGGTCTGCTGCACAACGCCTCGATCATTGGCCCACGCACGCCGATCGAGCAGTTGTCCGGCGAAAACTTCATGCGCGTCATGCAGGTCAACGTCAACGCCATGTTCATGCTCACCAGCACTCTGCTGCCGCTGCTCAAGCTGTCGCAGGATGCTTCGGTGGTGTTCACCTCCAGCAGCGTCGGGCGCAAGGGTCGTGCCTACTGGGGCGCTTACGGCGTGTCGAAGTTCGCCACCGAAGGCCTGATGCAAACCCTCGCCGATGAAGTCGACGGCGTGGCGCCAGTACGCGCCAACAGCATCAACCCGGGCGGCACTCGCACCAGCATGCGCGCGCAGGCTTACCCGGGAGAAAACCCGCTGAACAATCCGACTCCGGAGGAAATCATGCCGGTCTATCTGTACTTGATGGGCCCGGACAGTACCGGCATCAACGGCCAGGCATTCAACGCACAGTAATGCCATACGTCGCATTTGTTGCCGTGGCGGATTACCGTCGCGGCACGCATTTGCCGCTGCCTGCCGTCACATAACAGTCAAATATCCAGCACAACCTCCTTACCTTTCATATCAAGTCGTTGATTTATAACGGGTTAAATAAAACCGAACCGAATGGCACGACTTTCGCTCTAATTTTCCTCAAAGCATGCCGTGTGAAGGCAATGGGGCAAGGCCTGATTCGATAGCTGACTAATCGTCATCAGGCAGACTAAACTTACGCCAAATGTCCTACGGGACTGATGGATCAGTATGACGCGCAGCCCATAGCCGCTCTCACCCAGCCTGTAAGACAGACTTACTGCTTAGGGGCTCACGCCATATGAAATCACCCTCCCAGACCAATGCAATTGACTTTGACAGTGCCAAATTGCAACGCCTGGGCTTTGGTCAACTGCCTCCCCTTCTGGAGCGACCGACCAGCCTGGCGCAACTGCGCCAGCAAATGAGCCTGCAACTGCAAACCAGTCTTGAACCGCAACGGATCCTCGGTCTGTTCTTCCGCGAAGTACAACGTCTAGTGCCGCTGGATGCCTTGAGCTACGCGCATCAGGGCAGTGACCTGCGCCTGGAATTCGGCGCCCGAGGCCATCATTCGGTCAGCTACAGCTTGAGCCACGAAGGCGAGCACATGGGCGAACTGGTGTTCCGGCGCAATCAACGTTTCAACGAACAGGATCAGGGCAATCTCGAATCGCTGCTGTCGTCGTTGCTGTTTCCGATGCGCAATGCCCTGCTCTATCGCGCCGCGACGCAAAGCGCATTGCGTGATCCGTTGACCGGCGCCGGCAACCGCATCGCCATGGAGCAAACGCTGCAACGCGAGATCGAAATGTCGCGTCGGCATCTGCAACCTTTATCCGTGCTGATGCTCGATATCGACCACTTCAAACGCGTCAATGACAGTCATGGACACAGCGCTGGCGACACCGTGCTCAAAGCCGTGGCCGCATCGATCAAGGGACAGTTGCGCAACGTCGACATGGTGTTTCGCTATGGCGGGGAAGAGTTTCTGATCCTGCTGTCCAACACCAGCCGGGAAGCGGCGGCGATGGTCGGCGAGCGTCTGCGCTATGCGGCGCAGGCGGCGGAGTATTACGCGGATGGGCAGTTGATCGAATTGACGGTCAGCCTCGGTTGCTCGACCCTGCTTCCGGGCGAATCGGTAGAAAGCCTGTTGCGCCGCGCGGACAGTGCGCTATACGTGGCCAAACGCGAAGGGCGTAATCGCTTGGCGATGGCGGGCTGAATCTCCCCGCCGGCAAAAACAACTGCAGGAGTGAGCCTGTTCGCGATAGCGATCTGACATTCAACAATGATGTTGACTGGCAGTCCGCCATCGCGAGCAGGCTCAGTCCTACATTTTTACGCGGCTAATCAGCTCTCGACCACGGCCCTGCGCTCACGACTTACCAGCAAACGCTCCGACGTTTCGAGCTGCATGCAGCGCTCCAGGAACAGGTACATGTAGTCATAGCTCTTGCAGATCGCCTGACGCAGCTCGGCCTGCAAAGCCTTGCTCGGGTTCATGCCCGCCAGGGTGCAGATGATTTCCAGCGCCTCCCACGGATGAGCATCATCGTATTGGGCGTGCATCTTCAGCCACTTCATCGCCCGCTTTCGGTCTTCTTCGGGGAACGCAGCGGCGTAAACCCCGGTAGAACAGACCAGCGCCGACCACTCCCCGGTCGCGCCTTCGATAGCGTAATTGGTCGCGGCGATGGCCACGATCAGCGAATCGGCAGAACTGGTGTGCCAGCACCAATGACTCAGCGCATGCAGTTCGGGCGGCACGTGCTGGGCTTGGAGATCTTCCAGACTGACGCCGTGCGCGCGACTCCAGTGCACCCAGTAATCGGCGTGATTGAGTTCAACGCGGATGTTGCGCATCAACCAGCGCCGCGCCATGTCTTCGCCCGGGTGACGGGCAAATTTGGTTTTGGTGAGATTCTGCGCCATGTACAAGGCAAATTGCTCAACCACCGGCCAGCCCCCGATCAGGTACTGGCGCATGGTTTTGGCGCTGAGCTTGTTATCGCGCATGCGCAGATACAACTCATGTTCGACAACCCGGCGCTTGCTCTCGCTGCAATCCTCGATCAGCTGTTGTGCCCAGCCGGGATAACTTGCAGCTTCCATGAGTGGTCCGGTTCGGTTGAATGTGTCGATCACTGTTCGGCTCCTTTTGATTTGTGATTGTAAGGATCGGCGAGAGATTTCAACGGAACGTGCCAGGCGCTTTGAATAACAGCGGCTGCGGTCTGGCGGGGCGACTTAGCAAACTGTCGCAGGTAAACAATTGCGGGCGTTCAATAACATAACCCTGAGCGTAATCCACACCAATCTCAAGCAATGCCTGCTCGATCTGGGTTGTTTCAACAAACTCGGCAATTGTCTGCTTACCCATGACATGGCCGATGTGATTGATCACTTCGACCATTGCGCGATTAATCGGGTCGTCCAGCATATCCTTTACGAAACTCCCATCGATCTTCAGGAAGTCTACAGGCAAATGTTTCAGATAAGCGAATGAAGACATTCCGGCACAAAAGTCATCAAGCGAGAAATAGCAGCCCAAGCCTTTGAGTTCATTAATAAATCTGATTGCACTACCCAAGTTTGAAATTGCACTGGTTTCAGTAATTTCAAAACAAATCATTTCAGGCGGGATCGAATAAATAACAAACTGTTCCCGCAGGAAGTGCAAAAACGCGTCATCTCCGATAGTAATGCCTGACAGATTAATCGCACACATTGCTAATGGGCCTTTATGTTCTTGTGCAATACATTGAGCAATAACCTTAAATACGTTTTGCACTACCCAGCGATCCAACTGACTCATCAAACCATAACGTTCGGCGGCCGGAATGAAACTGTCCGGCAGAATCATCCGACCGGCTTCATCGTGCAGACGCAGCAGAATCTCGATGTGCCCACCCTTGCCGTCGCTCGGTTTCAGCGGCGAGATTTCCTGGGCATAGAGGCAGAAGCGGTTCTCTTCCAGCGCCATGTGCAGTCGTTGCACCCAGGCCATTTCGCCGAAGCGCAGCGACAGCTCGGAATCGTCGGCATGGTAGACCTGCACGCGGTTGCGCCCTTTCTCCTTGGCCATGTAGCAGGCCATGTCGGCAGCACGCAGCGAGGCTTCGAGGGTTGTCGGCGTTTGCGCGACATGGACCAGGCCGATACTCACGGTGGTCAGGAAGGGCCGCCCTTTCCAGACAAAATGCAGATTCTGCACGGTCTGGCGCAGCGACTCGGCGATCTTCTCAGCCGCTTCCGGCGCGCAGTTCTCCAGCAGAATGCCGAACTCGTCACCGCCCAGGCGCGCCAGCGTGTCGCCCTCGCGCAGGCCTGATTGCAACAACGTGCAGATGTGCCGCAACAGTTCATCGCCGGCGGCATGCCCGCAGGTGTCGTTGACCAGTTTGAACTGATCCAGATCGAGGAACATCAGCGCATGCCGCCCGGACTGGCGCGTGAGGTTGTGCAATGCCTGTTCCAGGCGATATTCGAACTCGCGGCGGTTGGCCAGCCCGGTCAGCGCATCATGGGTGGCCTGCCACGACAGATTGGCGATGTATTGCCGCTCCTGGGTCATGTCGTGCAGCACCAGCACCGTGCCAATGACCTTGCCGCTATTGCGGATCGGCGCGCCAACCAGCGTCACCGAAACCGTGCTGCCATCCAGACGCTGGATCAGCTTGGAGTGCTCGCTGCCACCACTGAGCTGGCCGCTGAGAATGTGCTCGATCAGGGTCAGGCCTTCGGTCTGGGCGTTGTCGTCGAGCAAGTTGAACAACGCTGCCAGCGGCAATCCTGCGGCCTGCTCGGCCTTCCAGTGGGTCATGGCTTCGGCGGCGGGGTTCATGTAGTCGATAGCGCCGCTCACGTCAGTGGTGATGACGCCATCGCCAATCGATTGCAACGTGACATGCGCGCGGTCCTTCTCCAGTTGCAGCGCTTCGGCGAAGGCATGACGCTGCTTGAGCAGTTTGTGCGTGCGTAACAAGGCCAGCACGATCAAGCCCAGCGCCGTGGCCAGGTTGGTGAACAGCAGCAGCCGCAGGATCATCCGCGAGCCTTCGCCCAGGGCATCGCTGAACGCTTTCGCCGCCGGGGTCACGCCGTCATTGATGGCAAAGATCCGCGCCTTCCAGCCCTGGATGTCGGCGCTGCTGGCGCTGTTCTGCGCAATGCTCCGATGCATCTCGCGCGCCACGTCATCGAGCTCGACCAGATAGGCGTCACCCACGGTCCAGCGGTCGATGGCGGTTTCCAGGTAACTGAAATGACGGAAGTTGAGGTACAGCCAGATCAGGCTGGAGACGTCATCGGGGTGATTGCCGCCCTTGAGAATGCCTTCGCGCGCAGCAGCCAGATCCGGCGGCTGGCGATCCAGCGCGAGGCGTAACTGATGGCCGCCCTGAGGCACGGCAATCGCATTCTGGTATTTGAGGAAAATCGACTCGTCACGACTGTCGGCGTACAGATTGAGGTAGTAGATGGCGTCTTTCTGGCCCTTGGACCAGAGACTCTCCCCCGCCACATACCCGCGAACGGCCGACAGCACGTAAAGACTCACGCCCCCCAACAAGGCCTGAAATAACACGACGGCAATAAATGGCCAGACGATGCCCAACAACCGTGGCGTTCCGAGAGTCCGCTTTTGCTTCATGAGATCCCTTGCGCAAGCACTGCCAGATGAACACCGGAAAATACCGCTCCTGACAGCTCAGCCTAGGCTAATTTTCGACATGTCAAAGGGACAGCTCTGCCGTCCTCTATGTCGATCGTGCAACGTTGCTGTCCGCGGAGGTATTCCGGGCGTCTTTAGTCAAAGCAATTCAAGCACTAAGCACAGAAACGCCGACAAAACTCAAGGGCGCTGGATTTGTTGCAGGTGGCCATAGAGTTTGGCGTACAGCCCGCCGTCGGCAATCAACTGCTGATGATCGCCATCTTCGGCAACCTGCCCGCCATCGAAGACCAGCACCCGATCAGCCTGCTTCACAGCCGACAGGCGGTGGGCAATGATCAGCGTCGTGCGGCCATTGAGAAAGCGCGCCATGGCTTGGTGCAAGTTGTATTCGGTGGCGGCGTCGAGAGCCGAGGTGGCTTCGTCGAGGATCACCACTTTCGGCTCGGCGAGGATCATTCGCGCAATCGCCAGGCGCTGGCGCTGACCGCCAGACAGACGCACACCGGAGCGCCCGACGATGCTGTCGAGGCCGTCCGGCAAGGCGCGGATAGCGGGTTCGAGCTGGGCGATTTCCAGCGCCTGCCAACAGGCTTCGTCGCTGCGGGTGCGGCCCATGGTCAGATTGGCGCGCACGGTATCGTTGAACAGCGCCGGGTGTTGCAACACCACAGCGACGTTTTCGCGAACCGTCTCCAGGCCGATTTCCTGTTGGGTCGAACCGCCGAAACGGATGGTCCCGGCCAGCGGCGTGTACAGTCCCAACAGCAACTGCACCAGGGTACTTTTGCCGCCGCCGCTGGCGCCGACGATGGCCACCTTCTCACCGGGCGCGATGGACAGGTCCAGCTTGTTCAGCACCAATTCGTCGCCATAACCGAAGCTCAGGCCTTGCACCTGAATGCCCACGGTGTCGCGGCCCTTGAACGGATCGACACCGCCCGGGTACTGCGGCTCATCGGCGCGTGCCAGCAACTCGTTGATCCGCGCCAGCGCACCGCCGGCCGCGTAGTAGGCGTATTGCAGATTCAGCAGCTGTTCCACCGGGCCGATCATGAACCACAGGTAACTGAACACCGCGAGCATCTGACCGATCGACAGGTCGGAAAACAGCACGGTGAGCATCGCCGCCGCACGGAATATATCGATACCGAACTGGAACAGCAGGCCACTGGCGCGATTGGATGCGTCGGTTTTCCACTGCGAGTTGACTGCGTAATTACGCACTTCCTGCGCGCGCAAGCCGAGCCGGCCAAGGAAGTAACCCTGACGGTTGCCCGCACGCACTTCCTGAATCGAATCGAGGGTTTCGCTCAGCGCCTGGGTGAAACGCGCCGTGCTGTCGTTCTCGAGTTTCTTCAGATGCTTGACCCGTTTGCCCAACTGCACCGTGGCGTAAATCACCAGCGGGTTGAACAGCAGAATCAGCAAGGCCAGTTTCCAGTGCATCCACATGAGAATGCTCGCGGTGCCGACCAAGGTCAGCATCGCCACCAGAAAACGGCTGAGGGTTTCACCGACAAACTTGTCGAGGGTGTCCAGGTCCGTGACCAGATGCGTGGTCACCGTGCCGCTGCCGAGACTTTCGTACTCGCCGAGGGAAATACGTTTGAGCCGATCAATCAGGCGCACGCGAATGCGATAGACGATGTCCTTGGCCAGCCGTGCGAACAGCCGCGACTGCAACACGCCAAAACACAACGCGCTGCATCGCAGTGTCAGGGTGACCACCAGCATGAGGCCGATATAACCCGCCGCTTGCTGCCACATCGTCGGCAGCACATGGTTCATGACTTTCAGCGCGGCGTCGCCGTGGCCGAGCAACACCTCGTCGACCAGCAATGGCAGCAGCAGCGGAATCGGCACGCTGCACAGCGTCGCCAGCACGGCCACGCCGTTGGCGATCCACAGGGATTTTTTGTGATGCAGTGCCAGGCGCCGGACTTCTGCCCAGCTCAGCCGGTCGACACGCTTTACGGCTGGCGTGTCATCGGCGTGGTCAGGCACAGGCGGCGCGCTCCAGCCAGCGGCCGAGCAAGGGCGACAATTCGCTGAGCGGTTGATAGCCGTTGGTGAGCAACGCCAGTTGGCCATTGCGTTCGGCGAGCAAGGTCGGGAAACCGGCGATGCCGAGATCCTGTACCCAACTGAAATCGGCCTGAGTCGCTTTGTGTTGATCGGCATGATCGAACAGCGCGGCGAATTCGATACGCGGCACACCGGCCTGTTCGGCCAGTTCCACCAGTACGCTGGCCTGAGTGACATCGCGACCTTCAGCGTAAAACGCCTGCTGAATCAGCCCAACCAGCGTCCACGCACAATCGGGCGCAAGGCTGCGCGCGGTGACGATCGCGCGGCAGGCAGGTTCGGTGTCGTAAACAAAACCATCGGGCAGCGCGCCGTCGAACTTGAACGGCTGGCCGGTGGCCTCGGTGACCGCTTGCCAGTGCTCAAGGATGTAACGACGCGTGGTCGGTTCCAGCGCCGAACCGCTGCCGGTGCGCAAACCACCGACCACCAGATGCAACTCCACCCCGGCTGCCTGCGCCTGCTCGACCAGTGCCTTGGCCACCGGAGCGAACCCCCAGCACCACGAACACATCGGATCCATCACATAGAGCAGGCGCGCAGACATGGTTAAGCCTCGGTGGATGCTTGCTTATAGTTGTAGCCGATCGGGTGCGGCTGGTTGCGCGCCTTGGCCAGTTCGATCTGCTTCTGCCGATCGGTGGCGCTGCGACGGGTTTTCTCGCTCAGGCTGTTCCAGCAGTGCGGGCAGCTGATACCGGCGACGTAATGTTCGGAGGCGCGATCTTCAACGCTGACCGGCGTGCGGCAGGCATGACATTGATCGTAGTCGCCTTCGCTGAGGTCGTGGCGCACGGTCACGCGATTGTCAAACACGAAGCAGTCGCCCTGCCACTTGGTTTCTTCCTGCGGCACCTCTTCGAGGTACTTCAGGATGCCGCCCTTGAGGTGGTAAACCTCTTCGTAGCCTTCACCGAGCATGTAGCTCGACGCTTTCTCGCAACGAATGCCACCGGTGCAGAACATCGCGACCTTCTTGTGCACGGCCGGGTTGAAGTGTTCTTTGATGTAGTCGGGGAATTCACGAAAACTGGTGGTTTTCGGATCGATGGCGCCTTCGAAGGTGCCGATCGACACTTCGTAATCGTTGCGCGTGTCGATCAACAGCACTTCCGGGTCGCTGATCAACGCGTTCCAGTCTTGCGGATCAACGTAGGTGCCAACCTTTTTGTTCGGGTCGACGCCTTCGACACCGAGGGTGACGATCTCTTTCTTGAGTTTGACCTTGGTGCGGTAGAACGGCTGCTCGTCGCAGTACGATTCCTTGTGGTCGATGTCGACCATGCGCGGGTCGTTCTTCAACCAGGCGAGCAGGCCGTCGATGCCTTCGCGCGTGCCGGAAACCGTGCCGTTGATGCCTTCTTCGGCGATCAGCAGGGTGCCTTTGATGCCGTTGTCGACCATCGCTTGCAGCAGTGGCTCGCGCAGGTTGACGTAATCTTCGAGGGTGACGAACTTATACAGTGCCGCCACGACAATCGGTTGTGTCATGGGTATTTCTCCAGGTGGCTACCCTCGTAAAGGGTGAACCGGATTCAAAAAAAACGCGCCGACTAAGCGGCGCGTTGCGGATTCTAGCAAAAACACTGTGGTTTTAGGATCTGCTGATGTTTCTGTGGCGAGGGGATTTATCCCCGATGGGGCGCGAAGCGGCCCCAAACCCTGATAATGCGTATTTCAGGCATATCGAGTTCTGTGGTTTTGGGGCTGCTGCGCAACCCATCGGGGATAAATCCCCTCGCCACAAAAATTCCCTCATCACAAAAGCACCACGAACAAAACCGTCCAATATCAGTATTTGCTACCGCCGGCACAGGTCGGCGACGCCGGGGCGGCGCCGATCTCTGCCCATTCCTGCGGGGTGTAGGTGTGCAGCGCCAACGCATGGAACTCACCCATCAGCTCGCCGAGCGTGCCGTAGACCTTCTGGTGGCGCTTGACCCGGTTCAGGCCGTCGAACTGCGCGCTGACCACCACAGCCTTGAAGTGGGTCTGTAACCCGCGACTGTGCATGTGGCTTTCATCCAGCACTTGCAGATGCTCGGGCTGAAGCAGACCCAGCGTCGATTCGATGCGTTGTTGCATGGTCATCACGAACTCCGCTTACGGCTTTTTCTTGGCCGGAGCAGCGCCTTTCGGGGCCAGCTCGTTGGTCATGTCTTCCAGCAGCTTGTTGACCACCGGTACTGCGCTTTCCAGCTTGGCCTGGGTCATCTGGGCCGATTGCTGGGTCAGCTGCGGCATTTTTTCCAGGACTTTCTTGCCCAGTGGCGACTGGTAGAACGCAACCAGGTCCTTGAGCTCGGATTCGCTGAAGTTGCTGGTGTAGAGCTTGACCATGTCCGGCTTCAGCTTGTTCCAGCCAATGGCCTGGTCCAGAGCGGCGTTGGCCTTGGCCTGATAGGTTTCCAGGGTAGCTTTCTTGGATTCCGGGGCTTTGGTCTGTTCAAAACGCTGGGCGAACATTTGCTGCACTTGCATGTACACCGGGGTACCCAGTTTGTCAGCGTGCGCCAGGGTCAGGAAAGCTTCGGCACTGGCGTTGTGGCTGGCGGTATCGGCAAGCACCTGGCCGCTGGCGCAAACCAGTGCAACCGCGGTACAGATGGCACGAAGACGAGTCATCGAGTTTCCTTTTAAGCAAAGCGAGGTAAAACCCCAAGGGCGACCATTCTGCGCCTAAAAATCGCTGCGGCTCAACCCCCGGGCCTTGCCGCGCTTGATTGACGGGGATTTGCCGGTCAACAATCGGATCGAGGGAACCACCTGGGCCGACACCGGCCTAAACTGCGCAAACAGACCAACAGGAGTGTGCACGATGAGCCGTATCGAAACCGACAGCCTGGGCCAGATCGATGTCCCGGACGACGCCTACTGGGGTGCTCAGACGCAACGCTCGCTGATCAACTTCGCCATTGGTCAGGAACGCATGCCGCTGCCGGTATTGCATGCCCTGGCCCTGATCAAGAAAGCCGCCGCACGGGTCAACGACCGCAACGGCGACCTGCCCGCCGACATCGCCCGCCTGATCGAACAAGCCGCCGACGAAGTCCTCGACGGCCAGCATGACGACCAGTTTCCACTGGTGGTCTGGCAGACCGGCAGCGGCACGCAGAGCAACATGAACGTCAACGAAGTGATCGCCGGTCGCGCCAACGAACTGGCCGGCAACCCGCGCGGCGGCAAGACGCCGGTGCACCCGAACGATCACGTCAACCGCTCGCAAAGCTCCAATGACTGCTTCCCCACCGCCATGAGCATCGCCACCGTCAAAGCCGTGCAGGAGCAACTGCTGCCGGCGATTGCCGAACTGTCCGGTGGCCTCGCCGAATTGGCCGCCCGGCACATGAAACTGGTGAAAACCGGTCGCACGCACATGATGGATGCGACGCCGATCACCTTCGGTCAGGAATTGTCCGGTTTCATCGCGCAGCTGGATTACGCCGAACGGGCGATCCGCGCCGCGCTGCCGGCGGTGTGTGAACTGGCGCAGGGCGGCACCGCGGTCGGTACCGGGCTGAACTCGCCGCACGGTTTTGGCGAGGCAATTGCGGCGGAACTGGCCGCGCTGTCGGGCTTGCCGTTTGTTACTGCACCGAACAAGTTCGCCGCACTGGCCGGCCACGAACCGCTGACCAGCCTGTCCGGCGCGCTGAAGACCCTCGCCGTGGCGCTGATGAAAATCGCCAACGACCTGCGCCTGCTCGGCTCCGGTCCACGCGCAGGTTTTGCCGAAGTGCGCTTGCCGGCCAACGAGCCGGGCAGCTCGATCATGCCCGGCAAGGTCAACCCGACCCAGTGCGAAGCGCTGTCGATGCTCGCCTGCCAGGTGTTGGGCAACGACGTGGCAATCGGCATTGCCGCCAGTCAGGGTCACTTGCAGTTGAACGTGTTCAAACCGGTGATCATCCACAACCTGCTGCAATCGATCCGCCTGCTCGGCGACGGCTGCAGCAACTTCCAGCAGCACTGCATTGCCGGTCTTGAGCCGGACGCCGAAGTCATGGCGAAACATCTGGAACGTGGGTTGATGCTGGTGACGGCGTTGAACCCGCACATCGGTTACGACAAGTCAGCGGAAATCGCCAAGAAGGCTTACGGCGAAGGGCTGACCTTGCGTGAGGCCGCGCTGGAACTGGGCTATCTGACTGATGAAGAGTTTGATGCGTGGGTGCGGCCGGAAAACATGATCGAGGCTGGCGCCAAGGGCTGAGTCCTTCAGCACCTGAACGTCCGCCATCGCGGGCAAGCCCGCTCCCACAGGGTTATGTGCATACCTGTGGGAGCGGGCTTGCCCGCGATGAACGATGACGCGGTTCAACTCGCTGCCACCTTCAGCCGCCGTGCCTTCAATCCGGCAATCAACGAAGGCCCCAACGCCACCAGCGCCGACCCCAGCACCACCAGCACGGCGCCGCCATAACCGAGCGCATTGATCTGCTCGGCATGCACATATTCCGGCCAGACCCCGGCCGCAATTGCCACCGCCCCGAATGTCACCAACGGCGTGATCGCCAACGTCGCACTGACCCGCGATGCCTCCCAGTGCGCCAACGCCTCTGCAAACGCGCCATAGGCAATCAACGTGTTCATGCAGCACGCCAACAGCATCCAGCCCTGCAACGGGCTCAACTCAAGCGCTTCGAGCGGATGTACCCAAGGCGTCAGCAACAAGGCGCAGAACAGGTAGATCACCATCATCACTTGCAGCGAATTCCACACCGTCAGCAATTGCTTCTGACCCAGCGCATAAAAGGTCCAGACCGTCGACGCCAGCAGCACCAGCAACACCCCGGCGGTGTAATCCGACAGCGAGGTCAGCAACTCCGCCAGACGCTGATTGAAAAACAGCACAAACCCGATCAGCAACACCGCCAGGCCAATGCCCTGGCCGATGCTGAAGCGCTCCTTGAACACAAACAGACTGGCGATCAGCAACATGATCGGCCCCATCTGCACCACCAGTTGCGCAGTGCCGGGACTCAGCAGGCTCAGGCCCATCAGGTACAAAACGTAGTTACCGACGAGCCCGAGCACGGCCATCAACACCAGCCAGCCGCCCTTGGGCCCAAGCACTTTGCGGCTCGGAAGGCGTTTGACCGCCGCCAGGTAAATGAACAAACAGCCGCCGGACACCGTCAGGCGAAACCAGGTCACCGTGATCGGGTCCATCACCAGCAAGACCTGTTTGAGCTTGATCGGCAGGATGCCCCACAAAAACGCCGTCAGCAGCGCCAGGAACAAGCCGTACACCCAGCGACCCGATGAAATGTGCATGCGAACCCCGAAGCCTGCCGACAAGTGCGCTCATTCTAGGCTTGGCAACGGAAGCAACACAGGGACAGTTCAGGACACGCCGCGAATGAAACTGTGCAGGTCGCAGCATTAAATTGACGCGCCGCCGTTGATCGGCAGAGCAAGCAGGGTAAGTGCTTCAGGCTTAAGCTCATTGGATCCACTGCCACTGCCATCAGGAGACCCGCCATGTTAGGCATGCGCCGCCAGGACCCCGCCCCCGCCACGCACTTTCGCAGCGACCGGGTGTGTCGGGTCAATGGCGAACTGTTTTTCAGCACTCGGGAAAATACCCTTGAGGGGCCGTTTGACAGTCCCGAGAAAGCTGAGCTGGAGATAAAAGCCTATATCGCGCGGATGCAGCTTCTGGATTCAAACCGGTAATCAAGGGTGATCCAATCGCTGGCAAGCCAGCTCCCACAGGATCAGTGGCGAACACCACAAAACCTGTGGGAGCGGGCTTGCCCGCGAAGAGGCCAGATCAGACAACACAAATCCTGCCTATTTAACGCACCGCCTCAAACAACCCCGTCGCGCCCATCCCGCCGCCAACACACATGGTGACGATGCCGTAACGCAGATTGCGCCGCTGCAACTCCCGCACCAGATGCCCGACCTGACGCGACCCGGTCATGCCGAACGGGTGTCCGATGGAGATCGAGCCGCCATTGACGTTGTACTTCTCGTTGTCGATCTCCAGCCGATCCCGGCTGTACAGGCACTGCGAGGCGAACGCCTCGTTCAGTTCCCACAAATCGATATCCGCCACCTGCAAACCCTTGGCCTTGAGCAGTTTCGGCACCGAGAACACCGGGCCGATGCCCATCTCGTCCGGCTCGCAACCGGCCACGGTGAAACCGCGGAAAAACGCTTTCGGCTTGAGGCCCAGTTGCAACGCTTTCTCCAGGCTCATCACCAGCGTCATCGACGCACCGTCCGACAGTTGTGACGAGTTGCCCGCCGTCACCGAACCGTCTTCGGCAAACACCGGTTTCAACCCGGCGAGGCTTTCGTAAGTGGTGTCCGGGCGGTTGCAATCGTCACGATCAACGATGCCATCGAGAATCTGCACGGCACCGCTGTTCTTGTCCTCGACGCGATACTTCACCGCCATCGGCACGATTTCATCGTTGAACAAGCCGGCGGCCTGCGCCTGTGCGGTACGAATCTGGCTTTGCAGGGAATAGCGATCCTGCGCCTCACGGCTGACGCCATAACGCCGCGCCACGACTTCGGCGGTCTGCCCCATCGTGTAATAGATGCCCGGCGCCTGCTGTTTGAGCAGCGGGTTGATCAGGTGATCGGTGTTGACGCTTTTCAGGGTCAGGCTGATCGACTCGACGCCGCCGGCGACGATGATGTCGCTGCAGCCCGAGGCGATCTGATTGGCAGCAATCGCGATCGCCTGCAAACCCGACGAACAGAATCGATTGAGGGTCATGCCGGCCACGCCCGTGCCCAGTTGCGAGAGCACCGCGACGTTACGACCGATGTTGTAGCCCTGAGCGCCTTCGTTGGAGCCGGCGCCGACGATGCAATCTTCGACGCTCGCCGGGTCGATGTCATTGCGCGACAGCAGCGCGTTGACGCAGTGCGCCGCCATGTCGTCAGGGCGGGTCTGGTTGAACTTGCCGCGAAAGGACTTGGCCAGGCCCGTCCGGACGCTGTCGACGATCACCACTTCACGCATGGCATACCTCATTGTTGTTGTCGGTTGAGAGTGGACCTGAGCATAAGTCCACCCGATTACCGACCGCGACAATCATTCACCCCGCGTATGCGTGTTCATCGGCTCAGTCCTTGTGCTTTTTGGCCTTCTTGTCGGACTTTTCGAACGCCTCTTCCAGAGCCCGGTTGATCGTGCGCAAGACCTTGACCCGGGCCCAGCGCTTGTCGTTGGCCTCAATCAGCGTCCATGGCGAGATCTCGGTGCTGGTGCGGTCGACCATGTCGCCAACGGCGGCGCGGTAATCGTCCCACTTGTCGCGGTTACGCCAGTCGTCTTCGGTGATCTTGAAGCGCTTGAACGGGATTTCCTCGCGCTCCTGGAAACGCTCCATTTGCGTGTCCTTGTCGATGGCCAGCCAGAACTTGACCACGATCACCCCAGCGTCGGCGACCTGCTCCTCGAAGTCATTGATCTCGCCGTAGGCACGCATCCAGTCGGCGGTGCTGCAAAAGCCTTCGACCCGTTCCACCAGCACCCGGCCATACCAGGAACGGTCAAACACGGTGAACTTGCCCCGCGCCGGAATATGCCGCCAGAACCGCCACAGGTACGGTTGCGCGCGCTCCTCTTCGGTCGGCGCGGCAATCGGCACGATGCTGTACTGACGCGGATCGAGCGCCGCCGCCACCCGGCGAATCGCCCCACCCTTGCCGGCCGCGTCATTACCTTCGAAGACGGCGACCAAGGCGTGGCGGCGCATGCGTTTGTCACGCATCAGGCCGGACAGCCGCGCCTGCTCGGTGATCAGTTGCTCTTCGTAGTCTTTCTTGTCCAGGCGCTGGGTCAGGTCGAGGCTGTCGAGCAGGTTCAACTGATCAACCGCCGTGCCCAATGGCGCAGCACTGACATCGTGGGGATGCACGTCCGGACGCTTCAGGGCGTTCTGCAAACCCTCAAGCAGAATCTTGCCGACCGCCAGACTGCGGTAATGCGCATCCACGCCTTCGATAATGTGCCACGGCGCGTAGTCGCGACTGGTCCGGCGCAGCACGCGCTCGCCGAATTTGACGAACTTGTCGTAAGTCTCCGATTGCTGCCAGTCCAGCGGGCTGATGCGCCAGCTGTGCAACGGGTCGTCAGCGAGGGCCTTGAGCCGCGCCTTCATCTGTTTCTTGGACAGGTGGAACCAGAACTTGAAGATCAGCGCGCCTTCATCGCAGAGCATTTTTTCCAGGCGCTCGGCCGCATTGATCGCTTGATCCAGGCGCGGGTCCTTGAACAATCCGTGCACCCGGCCCTGGAGCATCTGGCTGTACCAGTTGCCGAAGAAAATCCCCATCCGCCCCTTGGCCGGCAGCATCCGCCAGTAACGCCAGGCCGGTGGCCGCGCCAGTTCTTCGTCGGTCTGCTGATCGAAAGTGCGCACCTCGATCAGGCGCGGGTCCATCCACTCGTTGAGCAATTTGACCGTCTCGCCCTTGCCCGCGCCCTCGATACCGTTGATCAAAATGATCACCGGGAAACGCTTCTGCTGCTGCAACTCGAACTGCGCTTCCAGCAGTGCTTCACGCAATGCCGGGACGGCAGCCTCATAAGTATCTTTGTCGATGGCGTGACCGATTTCAGCGGATTCAAACATGGGACGGCTCCTTCCAGGGTTCAGCAAGACTAGCGGATTGGGCACAGATGCAGGGCAGAATTTGCCACTCTCTCAGGACTGCATGAGTTCCCTGTGGCGAGGGGATTTATCCCCGACCGGCTGCGCAGCAGTCGTAAATCCAGCAGATACGGTTAATCCGAAGTAATCGGTTGAATGGTTTTGGGGCCGCTTCGCTGCCCATCGGGGATAAATCCCCTCACCACAGGTTTCCAGGCTCAGGTCTTGAATATTCAATTGTCCCCGGGCCCGTGCAATCAAGGCTTGCCATGGATCAAGCAGCCCCTGCGCGATCGGCTAGAATGGCGGCCTTGTTGCTGCCGAGCCTGCCATGAAACCTGTAATGCCCCACGCCCAACTCGACTGGGATGACCAGGGACGCCCGCGTTCGCGAGTGTTCGATGACGTGTATTTTTCCGACCAGTCGGGGCTGGAGGAAACCCGTTATGTGTTCCTTGAACAGAACCGTCTGGCCGAGCGCTTTGCGGCATTGCCGGCGGGCGGGCGACTGGTCATCGGTGAAACCGGATTCGGCACCGGGTTGAATTTTCTCTGCGCCTGGCAACTGTTCGAAGCGCATGCCTCGGCCAGCGCACGGCTGCATTTTGTCAGTGTCGAAAAGTACCCGTTGAGCCCTGCCGACCTGCAACGCGCACTGGCGTTATGGCCGGCGCTGAAACCGCTCGCCGATCAATTGCTCAAGCATTACGTGGCCATCCATCAAGGCTTCCAGCGCATCACCCTGGCCAACGGTCGAGTGACGCTGACGCTGTTGATCGGTGATGCCCTGGAGCAGTTGCCGCAGCTGGACGCGCAAATCGACGCGTGGTTCCTCGACGGTTTCGCCCCGGCGAAGAACCCCGATATGTGGACCGCCGAACTGTTCGTCGAACTGGCCCGTCTGGCGGCGCCCGGCTCGACCATCAGCACCTTTACCAGCACCGGCTGGGTGCGGCGTTTGCTCAACGCCGCCGGGTTCAAGATGAAACGCACGCCGGGCATCGGCCACAAATGGGAAATTCTCCGTGGCGAATTCCTCGGCTGGCCCGAGGACGTCGCCCCGCCGCCAGCGGAAAAACCCTGGTTCGCGCGCCCTGCGCCGTTGAACGGTGACCGGCGGGCGCTGGTGATCGGCGCCGGTCTGGCCGGTTGCGCCACGGCAGCCAGCCTTGCGTCACGCGGCTGGCAAGTGAGTTTGCTGGAGCGCCACGCAGCCGTTGCGCAAGAAGCGTCCGGCAACCCGCAAGGCGTGCTGTACCTGAAACTGTCAGCCCATGGCACGGCGTTGTCGCAACTGATTGTCAGCGGCTTCGGCTACACCCGACGCCTGCTGGAAACCCTGCAACGCGGCAGCGACTGGGACGATTGTGGCGTGCTGCAGCTGGCGTTCAACGCCAAGGAAGCCGAGCGCCACGCGCAATTGGCAGAAGCATTCCCGCCAGACCTGCTGCAGTGGCTCGACCAGCCCGAGGCACAGGCCCGCGCCGGGGTCGGTGTGGCCCACGGCGGTTTGTACTATCCCGAAGGCGGTTGGGTGCATCCACCCGCGTTGTGTCAGGCGCAAGCCGCGCAAGCGAATGTCGAACTGCTCAGCCATCGCGAAGTGCTTGATCTGCGCAAGGTCGATGACCAGTGGCAGGCCTTCGACGGCGACCACCTGCTCGCCAGCGCGCCCGTCGTGGTATTGGCCGGCGCTGCCGAGATCAAGCGTTTTGCGCAAAGCGCCGAGCTGCCACTCAAGCGCATTCGCGGACAGATCACCCGGCTGGCGCAGACTGAACACAGCCAGACACTGGCCACGGTGGTGTGCGCCGAAGGTTACGTCGCACCCGCACGCTTGGGCGAACACACCCTGGGCGCCAGCTTCGATTTCAACAGCAACGAACTGACTCCGACCATCGCCGAACACTTGGGCAATCTGGCCATGCTCGAGGAGATTTCCAGCGATCTGGTGGCGCGTCTGCAAATCGATCAACAGGCGCCTGAAGACCTCCAGGGCCGAGCGGCCTTCCGTTGCACCAGCCCGGACTACCTGCCGATCGTCGGCCCCCTTGCCGACCGCGAAGCGTTCATTCAAGCCTATGCCGCGCTGAGCAAGGATGCCCGGCAAGTGCCGGACATCGCCTGCCCATGGCTCGACGGTTTATACGTCAACAGTGGCCATGGCTCGCGCGGCCTGATTACCGCGCCATTGTCCGGCGAACTGCTCGCCGCCTGGCTGGACAACGAACCGTTGCCGCTGCCAAGAAGCGTGGCGGAGGCCTGTCATCCGAACCGTTTCGCGCTGCGCCAGCTGATTCGCGGCAAGTAGATTTCACGCATCGGGCAACGCACAGATGCCCAGATCGACGAGGCGTATCGCATCGTCGGTCAGGCGTGAGAGTTCGGCTTGTACCGCCTTCTCTCGCTTTGACTGGATGGCATCCATCTGGCTCAGATAATCCGCCGTGGTCAGTTGGGTTGCCTGTTCGAAAACCGTGTTCATCTGCGGCGCGAATTTCTCATCGATGGCGGTGAATTTTCGTGCAAACGTGCGCTTGAGGTAGTCACCCCAGAATGGTTGACGCTGCATGAACGTCAGCCATTCGGAAGACAGCTCCGCCGCTTTGACCGTGTTTGTAGCCGTTTCCAGATCCGCCGCGGTCACTCCGCCCAACACGGCAAACTTCATATGCCGTGGCTGCCCCGGCAGATTGAGCGCATCGGCCAAGCCGATGCGATAAGCGAGGTTGACTTCCAGCGGATCGGTCGCCGGATTTTGGCTGGCATGCTTAAGCGCAATCCGATCAAGCTGATCCAGCCGAAACAGACCTCGGCCGAGCATGAGCAGCGGTTTCGCGCTGCTGCTTTGGCCGCTCGCAATTCGCGTCACTCTGTTGACTTCCACCGCGACTTCGAGATGACTGAAGTTCATGGCTGCACTGTCGGTGCAGTTGATCGGGTTGGCGGCCAGGTTCAGCACCTGCTCACTCAGGATCACATCGGGTTCGGCCGTTTCAAGCACCGACCAGACTCGTCGATGCATGTCCTCACTCACCTTTTCAGAGTCGGCCGTATTACCCAGTTCCGCGAGCAGATGAAACAAGCCCTCGGCCCTCGGATCATCCTTGAAGGCCGTCCAGATCCGGTTACGCCGCCCCCAATCCGCGCCAGCCCCATCTTTGAACCACAACGAGCGCGCCTGCTGCTCATCGAGGCGGGCGATGTCGTCTTCCAGATAGCCCATGCCGATGCCGATGTTTTTTCGATAGTCGGCCAGATGGGTGCGGCTGCTCAGCGACAACGGATTGCCACGCAGATTGAGTGCCTGAGTGAAATGTTTCGGAGCCTTGAACAGCCACGCCGGCAGGTCCTTGATCTCGTTACCGCGCAAATCGACCCAATCCAGATACGGCAGGCGTGCAAGGCCTTTGGGCAATTCGGTGGCGCGGGTGTCGTTCAGGGCCAAGGCACGCAAGTCAAACAGTTTGCTCACGTCCGGGGTCGCGCCCAGCGGATTACCGCTCAGGTTCAGGCGGCGCAGTGTCCGCAATTGGCTCAGTTTGGCCAGGGTGTGTTCGGTCAGCTTGATCTGGTTGCCGGCCAGGCTCAACCGGGCAAGCTTGGGCATGTGCGACAGCACTTCAGGGAGCCGGGTCAGAGTATTGCTGTCGAGTTCAAGGTATTCGACCTGCTTGAAGGCCTTGAGGAAATACACGAGGTCGTCGTCCTGCGCCATATTCTTCAGCGACAACTGTTGTATGTGATCGAAATTCAATCCGGAGGGTAACGTTGGCAGTTTGCCGACCCGCATGCCGTCCAGATTCAAGGTGCAGACTGATTTTCCACTCTCATCGGTAGTCAGCAGAATCCGTCGAAAGCTGTTCTCGATCTGCTCGGCGGCCCACTTGCGACTGTGCTGCACTTCAGCCGAATCGCCGCCCACCGCTTTGATGGCGTCCTTGTCCTCGCTCCATTTATCCAGCACCTCGCGCAAGTGCTCAAGGTCGCGGCGCAACGTTCTGACCTGGGTTGCGCGGGTCAGCGAGTCAGTTCCCAGGCCGTCAATAAACTCACTGGCCTGCGTCTCGGAAAACCGTGGATAGAGCTTTTTGACCTTGCGCAGTAACGTCCGGGGATGGCTCGTCGCTGCCGGCGCTTGATCGGCCTGAAGGCAGGCAGGCTCAGCGACCAGTGGTTCAAGCTTGCCATCGGTCAGGATCCGCGCACTGGCTTCACGCTCATCCAGTGCCACATCGAATAGCTTGCTGCGCAGCCGTGCACTGTCGGCGTCAACAGGATCGGGAAAACCGGCGGCCAGACGCTGGCGCGGCGACAGAGCCTTGAGGATCGCGGTGTAGAGGCTGTCCGGGCCCGCCGCCACGCGTCCTAGGGATTTTTCGTCGCCGGCGAATACCTCATAACCGTCACTGGATTTGACCAGCGTGCAGGTATTCGAGGGGGGCGCCGTCGTCTCGCCGATGGCTTCCAGTACTGGCCCGGTCAGTGACTTCTCCCGCACGGTCAGACGCAGAGCCGGATCCCAACCACTCAAACGGGGCAGCAACTGGATGGCGAGTTTTTCGTTATCCGCATTGGCAATCCGCGGCAGGTGAAACCCGCTCAACGCCCGATCCAGGCGCACAGCGGCGCTGGCATCACAGACTTTCTGCGCCAGCCCCAGGGGCACCCGCCCGGTTGCGCGCAAATGCACACGCTCGACGCTCGACGCCTGTTCGATCAACTGCTGAGCGTAACGCGCAGGAATGTCGGCAAACACGCTGCGCAACTTCTTCACCTCGTCGACCTCACTCTGGTCATAGCGCTGATACATGCGCTCGAACACTGCACGACGATCAGCCTTGAGTGCCGCACCCAGCTTCTTCGCCAGTGCTTGACTTTCGCCTTCGCCATTCACCTTGCTGCCCAGCAACGTATCGACCTCCTTCTGATACAGGCCGTCGATCACCGTTTGCAGCAATTGCCCGGAATCCAGCTCATCCTCGCTGACCACCACACTGAGTGTGTCGTCAGGGGTGCTGGGCGCGGGATACCTGGCACTGACGGCTCCTTCGCTATCTTGGACTTCGATGTAACGGTCCGTCGGCCAACCTGACAACTTCGGTAAACCGTGCAGTTGTTCCTGCACTGGCTGATCCGAGTGGATTTCACCCAAGCCCAGCTCGCGGATGAGCAGGCGCAACTGCCGCTCGATGCGCACTCGTTCCACGGTATCGCGCAACCGAACAGGCAACGCGAGGTTGTCGATAAAGGCACGCTGCAACTCATCCTCGGTAACGCCGCTGAGTCGGCGCATCATGTCCAGATCGCTGTCGACGAACTCGCTCAGATGCGGGTCCATGCGCTTGAGGGTATAGGGCGTGCTGGTCCCCAGCTCGGGATGTTCGCTCGCCAATCGCCAGCCGCCCTCGACATGGCGCTCCAGCTCAGGGGCATAGGCTTGCGGGCGCTGCGGATGGTCGAGGCGCCAGCGCCGGGTCTGCGCATCGATGAAGCCGGAGACGATCCGATGGTCGACGCGACCGACCATCTTGCCCCTGATCTCGTACATTTCTTCGGAATCGGCGGCCACCGTGAACCCCTCCGGCAGTCGATGCTCATACATCGTGAAGTCAGGCTTCCACAGCCGTGGATGTCCGGCCGGATTGGTAATAGCAGTGAACTGCCCAAAGAACTCCGGATGAGCACTGAGCAGTTTGCTGCCCAGCAACCCCACCGCTTTCTGCCCACCGGCCAACAGCCCCATCAAGGCGATGTTTTCCGCGACACTGAACAGATGCGAGAGTGCCTCCTGATGATCGCCCCGGCGCCAATCCTCGACACCTTCGTACACTTCGGCGAGCAGTTGCCCGGCCGCGACGCCCATCATCAACTGCCCGACGACCGGCACGAAAAAACCCGCCACCGTCGCAATCGTCACACCCAGCTCAAGGAAATCGAGCAGGCGTTTGTCTCGCACCTCTTCATCGATATCGGCGGTCGGCACGGCCAGTTTGCGCGCGTCGATCTGCAGCTTGCCGACATGACTCTGCAGCATGAATTCGAACAACGGCACGCTGATCGGTAATTGCCGGATGTGCCCTATATCGGAGGTGCTGGCGAAAGTTTTGAAGAAGTCTGCCTTGTCATCTTCATCGAGACTGTGGGTGAAGTAGTCCTTGTAGCTTTTCACGCTCAGCTTCTGCGTGAGGTACTGTTTGAACGCGGTAAAACTGGGGTATTCGTACAGCGGCCGTTCGGGCTCGCCGGCCATGTACACAAGGCACCATTCGTCCGGGTACGACTCGACCGACCGTGCGGAAAACACCACGACGCCCCAGATGCAACTGTCGAGGATTTCGATGCCTTGCATGATCATCGGGCTTTGCCCGTATCGCAGGGTTTGTGCGGAGGGCTTGCCGTCAGCGGCCGCCAATTGTCGCAGCATGCGCACGCCTTCCGGCGTGATGTGAGACCTGAGCCCGGCCAGATGCATATCCAGTTGCAGCAGGTATTTTTTCATCGTGGCGATGTCGCGGGTCATGCCGCTGCTGGGCGCAATCCTGCCGTCGCTTTCGACGATGCTGAACACCTTTTGAAGGTGTTCCTGATACCGCTTGCCCAGATCCAGTTCACGACAGAATTTGGCGAACGCGGCCGGGGTCAATCCCTCAACACCAGACGGCGCACTATTCACCCGCACCAGACTGCCCTCGGGGAAACCGTCGGCCGCCTCGTCTTCACTGAAATTCTGCATGGCGGCTTGCAGCAGGGACTGGGTGGCATGCGGGACGGTTTCAATGCCCTTGTCGTCGGTCGATGTCGGCGCACAACCGCAATCGGGCCCCGGCAGACTCAGAAGATCCTGTTCAACATCAAACACCGCTGACCACTTGCCCTCCAACGCAAGGGTCAATTCGGTGATACAGAAGGTGTTCAAGGGTTTGAGCTGGAGCAGATCCTTTTCAACCTTGAGCTGAATGGCATGCAGGTCACGCGCGATCTGATCCAGCGCGGCCAGTGTGGCAATCGAGCTTTTCAGGAGTATCTCGGGCAGGCTCTTTTGCAGTGCTTCGGCACTGTCCAGATCGCCAGTGGCTTCGAGCAAGGTGCCGAGTATCTCGGTCTGCGTCGGCGCCCGCAGCTCGGGTTTGTTCTGGGTGGTTGTCATCGCAATAGTCCTTTATTGCAGGTATGAGCCATTGACCTTATCGATTTAAAACAAAAACAGGAAATACAAAAACCGATAGTTTTCAATGCAGATGCAATAGACATATTCGACCAATAAGCGTGCGGTATATACGTATATCAAACGTTCAAAATCTCGCTGAACTCACGCACCAAATCATTCATTAATGGCGTTATTTTTTCGCAGCCACTGCGCCTAACATCAGGGTTCCTTCCGCGATGAGAGTGTTTGTATGACTTTGCCATTGGAGCAACAACCTGCCCCACCAAGAAACGACAACTTACTGACTCAGGTCTTCAATGAGATCAATGACTGGGACAAAGCAAAAATTGTCGAAAAATTCCTGACCGACAAGCTGCCGAACGCCGACAAAACGAGAATTGCCGACTATCGATCCGAACTGAAAAAGGCACTGCCGCTCCAGACCTTTTTTGAAACGTTGCTGCCCACACTGGATAGCCCCAACAAGTTTTGCGGACGGATACTTCGAGACGAGTTGCGTACCACCTACGGCCCCCGGTTCAGGGTCCAGGACCTCATCAAGCTCGTACCCAAGGCAGGTTCGGAAAAGGACAGGCACGCCTGTACCTTGCTGCGGGCAGCAATGCTCAATTTCACCGAGACCGAGGCCGCTGCTGATTACTTTTCCGCCGATAGCGCAACGCTATCCGATGCTCAGGATGCACCCGCCGAAGGCGCCGCAGATTCAAGACTTACCGCGCAGGCGTTTGCAGCGTTGAGTCGTAAACTCGATCTCGGTGATCAATACCAGAAACTGATTGCGCAAACATTTGCAGGGCCAGATGTCCAGTTGCAAGCCATGCGGCTTGGCAAACTCAATATGAGGCTGGCTGCTTACAACCGGTACTTCAGTAAAGACATTCACCTATCGCAGTTATTCATGCTGACTCAATTCACCGAGGGCAATGACGAAATATTCAATGGTGAGTGCTTCAATAACGCGCCGATCCAACTTTGTTCAGTGCAACTCTTTGGCAAGTATCTGGTAAATGCTGTGCTGATTATCTGTCGCCTGACTCATGAATCCACTCAGGATCGTTACATCCTTTATGTGCCTGACGACAAAGGCAGCGGCTTTTACCAGGACGACAATGAAGACAACTGTCGGATCCGTCTGGCCGCCAGTCTGCTTGGCCAATCGCCGCTGCGGAACGTATTCGCCTCTCAACTGAACAGCAGCGATCAGGAGGATTTCCTCAATGAAAAACTGTCCGTCGTGTCATTTTCAAAAGACATAAATTTCGTCCCGTTGAGTCATGGGCTATTCGAATACCTGTTTAAACGGCAACTGGATAAATTCGCCTCCGACGTCAAGCAACTGGCTGTACCCGTCGCCGAGGTCGACCAGTCGATGCATGACAAACGACGTGAAAATCGCGCATTGCAGCAACGCCCGTCACTCTCCGAAACCTTGATCTACGATTTCAGCAGACGTATCCGCGCCGGTACGCCAGATACTCTGCTGAGCGAAGTGTTTATCGGTGTCGAAGACTGGACGTTCAGCGAAAAGCTGCAGGGACTCAACGCCCTGTTGGACCTGAAGGAAAAACTCTCCCCTGCGCAGGCCAATAGTCAAAGCGCCCATGCCCAAAGCCCCGATTCGTCCAGCGAGTTGGCAGCTGTTTTCTTCAAAAAGTTTGAGCTGCAAGACCATTCCAATCCGCAAAAAAACGCTTTGCTGTGGAAACGGGCTCTGTCCGGATACGAACAAAAAGCCCACGCCGCCAACCGGATCATGGATCAGGCGTATCCCGATGACGATGATCAGCGAGTGCGCAACTACAGCGGACGGCACTTCATCCGGGTTGCTGGCAGTGTCTATGAAGTCGAGCCAAACCCCTTGGCCTGGCGCATTCGTCATCCACTGAATGAAGCGGCCTACCGCCCGCCGGTGGTCTATTCCCCTGGCAGCGGCTGGAACTTGCAGCACAAACGCTCCGTCACCGGAGCAGCAAAAAAGGCTGAAACCCAAGTGGCAGCAGAACCGGTCAGCTCACTCCCCGCAGCGACACTGCCAGCGGTCTTATAACTTATCGTTCTAAAACTCCACTTACCGAGGCGGGTCAGTTTCTGAGTACCCGCCCTTGTGGCGAGGTAGTGTTTGACCCCTCCCCAACGGAAAAACCGGTAAGGACTTTATGTGCGGATTAGCTGGCGAGTTACGTTTTGATCATCAACCTGCAGACCTTGCAGCCGTTGAACGAATTACCCATCACCTGGCCCCTCGCGGCCCGGACGCCTGGGGCTTCCATGCCCAAGGACCGATTGCCCTGGGCCATCGTCGCCTGAAAATCATGGACCTGTCGGACGGCTCGGCGCAGCCGATGATCGACAGTCAGTTGGGCCTGTCACTGGCCTTCAACGGTGCGATCTACAACTTCCCGGAACTGCGCGCCGAGCTCGAAGCGCTCGGTTACGCGTTCTATTCCGGTGGCGACACCGAAGTGCTGCTCAAGGGCTATCACGCCTGGGGTGAAGCGCTGCTGCCGAAACTCAACGGCATGTTTGCCTTCGCCATTTGGGAACGCGACGCCCAGCGCCTGTTCATCGCCCGCGACCGTCTCGGCGTGAAGCCGTTGTACCTGTCCCGCACCGGCCAGCGTTTGCGTTTTGCCTCGGCTTTGCCGGCGCTGCTCAAGGGTGGCGATATCAACCCGATCCTCGATCCGGTGGCGCTCAACCATTACCTGAATTTCCACGCCGTGGTGCCTGCGCCGCGCACCTTGCTGGCCGGTATTGAAAAGCTGCCACCCGCGAGCTGGATGCGCATTGAAGCCGACGGTACCACCGAGCAGAAAACCTGGTGGACCCTGCCCTACGGCCCACACGACGACGAGAAAAATCTGACCCTCGAAGACTGGGTCGACCGCGTACTCGACAGCACCCGCGAAGCGGTGGCGATTCGCCAACGCGCTGCCGTGGATGTCGGCGTGTTGCTGTCGGGCGGTGTCGATTCGAGCATGCTGGTCGGGCTGTTGCGTGAAGTCGGTGTGCAAGACCTGTCGACTTTTTCCATCGGTTTTCAGGATGCCGGCGGCGAGCGCGGCGACGAGTTTCAGTATTCCGACCTGATCGCCAAGCACTACGGCACCCAGCACCACCAACTGCGCATCGACGAGAAAGAGATCATCGAGCAACTGCCCGCCGCGTTCCGCGCGATGAGCGAGCCGATGGTCAGTCATGACTGCATCGCGTTCTATCTGCTGTCTCGCGAGGTGGCCAAGCACTGCAAAGTGGTGCAGAGCGGCCAGGGCGCCGACGAGTTGTTCGCCGGCTATCACTGGTACCCGCAAGTGGACGGCGCGACCGATCCTTACGCGGCGTATCGCCAGGCGTTTTTCGACCGCAGCTACGACGACTATGCCGCCACCGTGCAACCGAAATGGCTGACCGCCAATGACGCTGCCGGCGACTTCGTGAAGGAACATTTCGCACAACCCGGCGCCGAGGCGGCAGTCGACAAAGCCTTGCGTCTGGACAGCACGGTGATGCTGGTGGACGACCCGGTCAAACGCGTCGACAACATGACCATGGCCTGGGGCCTGGAAGCGCGCACACCGTTTCTCGACTATCGCCTGGTTGAACTGTCGGCGCGAGTGCCGGGCAAGTTCAAACTCCCGGACGGCGGCAAGCAAGTGCTGAAAGAGGCGGCGCGCCGGGTCATTCCGAGTGAAGTGATCGACCGCAAGAAAGGTTACTTCCCGGTGCCAGGCCTCAAGCATTTGCAAGGCGACACCCTCAACTGGGTACGCGAACTGCTGCTCGATCCGAGTCAGGATCGCGGCCTGTTCAACCCGGCCATGCTCGACAAACTGCTGACTGATCCGCAAGGCCAACTGACGCCGTTGCGCGGCTCGAAGCTGTGGCAACTGGCAGCCCTGAACCTGTGGCTCAGTGAACAAGGAATCTGATTGATGAAACCCCACGCCACGGCCATCAACCAACGCCTGATTCGCGGCCAGACGCCGTCGTATGAACGTTTGCAGGCGCGTCTGGCCGAAGACGGCAACGAACTTGCGACCGCCCCGATTGCCGTGCATTGCGGCTGGGGCCGGTTGCTGATCGGCCACACCTTTCCCGACCCGGCGACCCTCGCTCAGGAACTGCTCAACGAGCAGCCGGGCGAGCGTGATATCGCCCTGTACGTTGCCGCGCCGCAGCAGATTCTCGGTCTTGAACCGACGCAATTGTTCCTCGATCCGTCCGACACGCTGCGCCTGTGGTTCAGCGATTACCGTCAGGCCACCCGCGTGTTTCGCGGCTTCCGCATTCGACGGGCGCAAAGCGAGGCCGACTGGCAGGCGATCAATCAGCTGTATCAGGCGCGCGGCATGCTGCCGATCGATGCCACGCTGCTCACCCCGCATCATCAGGGCGGCCCGGTGTACTGGCTCGCCGAGGATGACGACAGCGGCGCGGTGATTGGCAGCGTCATGGGCCTGAATCATCACAAGGCCTTCAATGATCCGGAAAACGGCAGCAGCCTGTGGTGCCTCGCGGTTGATCCGCAGTGCTCGCGTCCCGGTGTCGGCGAAGTGCTGGTGCGCCACCTGATCGAACACTTCATGAGTCGCGGTCTGAGCTATCTGGATCTGTCCGTGCTGCACAACAACCGGCAGGCGAAGAACCTCTACGCCAAGCTCGGTTTCCGCAATCTCTCGACCTTCGCGATCAAGCGCAAGAACGGTATCAATCAGACGCTGTTTCTCGGTCCGGGCCCGGAAGCCAATTTCAATCCCTATGCACGGATCATCGTCGAGGAGGCTCACCGGCGCGGGATCGACGTGCAAGTCGATGATGCCGAGGCCGGATTGTTCACCCTCAGCCATGGCGGGCGCCGTGTGCGTTGCCGTGAATCGCTGAGCGATCTGACCAGTGCGATCAGCATGAGCCTGTGTCAGGACAAAAGCCTGACCCACAAAGCGCTGAAAGCCGCAGGGCTGAAATTGCCC
Source organism: Pseudomonas sp. FW305-7 (assembly GCF_058786735.1). NCBI lineage: Bacteria > Pseudomonadati > Pseudomonadota > Gammaproteobacteria > Pseudomonadales > Pseudomonadaceae > Pseudomonas > Pseudomonas sp. FW305-7. The sequence continues at coordinate 62,421 of NZ_JBYSZA010000006.1, read as the reverse complement.
TCGCAACAATTGGCCGGCAACGCTGACGACAATCTAGCGTTTCTCGATGAGCATCAGCGCGTGGTGGTCAAACCGCTCGACGGTGAACAGGGCCAAGGCGTGGCGGTGGATCTGCAAAGCATCGAAGAGGTGCAGCAGGCCATCGAAACGGCGAAGCAGTTTGACAGCCGCGTGCTGCTGGAAAGCTTTCATGAAGGGCTCGACCTGCGAATTCTGGTGATCGGCTTTGAAGTAGTGGCGGCAGCGATCCGTCGTCCGGCGGAAGTGATTGGCGATGGTCAGCATTCGATTGGTGCGCTGATCGAAGCCCAGAGCCGCCGTCGGCAAGCCGCCACGGGCGGCGAAAGTAAAATCCCGCTGGATCATGAAACCCAGCGCACCTTGCATGCGGCCGGTTACGACTACAGCAGCATTTTGCCGGCCGGTGAACATTTGTTCGTACGCCGCACGGCGAATCTGCACACCGGCGGCACCCTGGAAGATGTCACGGCGATTCTGCATCCGACCCTGGTCGATGCGGCCGTGCGGGCGGCGCGGGCGCTGGATATTCCGATGGTCGGCCTCGACCTGATGGTGCCGGCGGCGGATCAGCCGGAGTACGTGTTTATCGAGGCCAATGAACGCGCAGGGCTGGCCAACCATGAGCCGCAGCCGACGGCTGAGCGCTTTGTCGATCTGTTGTTTCCGCACAGTCAGCCGGCTGTTTCTTGAATCTCTGTTATCCGGGCTGACGCCATCGCTGGCGAGCCAGCTCCCACAGTTTTTGTGTGCACCATGAAACGTGTGGGAGCTGGCTTGCCAGCGATGAGGCCGATCAGGCAACACAAAATTTCCTCTCATCGAAACCATCGATGTGCTCAACCCATCAGGAGTTTCCATGACCACACAAATCCCTGAACCAGATCTCAACTACCTGCAAAAAGTCCTGCTGGAAATGCTCGCCATTCCCAGCCCCACCGGGTTCACCGACACCATCGTGCGCTATGTCGCCGAACGTCTTGAAGAGCTCGGCATTCCCTTCGAAATGACCCGCCGCGGGACCATTCGCGCCACGCTCAAGGGCAAGAAAAACAGCCCCGACCGCGCCGTCTCCGCGCATCTGGACACCATCGGCGCCGCTGTGCGCGCAGTCAAAGACAACGGTCGCCTGACCCTCGCCCCAGTCGGCTGCTGGTCGAGCCGCTTTGCCGAGGGCAGTCGCGTCAGCCTGTTTACCGACAACGGCGTGATTCGCGGCAGCGTGTTGCCGCTGATGGCCTCCGGGCATGCCTTCAACACCGCCGTGGATGAGATGCCGATCAGTTGGGATCACGTCGAGCTGCGTCTGGACGCCTACTGCGCGACCAAGGCCGATTGCGACTCGCTGGGCATCAGCGTCGGCGATGTGGTGGCGTTCGATCCACTGCCGGAGTTCACCGAAAGCGGCCATATCAGCGCTCGCCATCTCGACGACAAGGCCGGCGTTGCCGCGCTGCTGGCATCGCTCAAAGCCATCGTCGACAGCGGCCAGGAACTGATGATCGACTGTCATCCGCTGTTCACCATCACCGAGGAAACCGGCAGCGGCGCGGCGGCGGCATTGCCGTGGGACGTCAGCGAGTTCGTCGGCATCGACATTGCACCGGTCGCGCCGGGGCAGCACTCCAGCGAACACGCGGTGAGCGTGGCCATGCAGGATTCCGGCGGGCCCTACGACTATCACCTGTCGCGGCACTTGCTGCGTCTGGCCGGTGAAAACGAGCTACCGGTGCGCCGCGACCTGTTCCGCTACTACTTCAGCGATGCACACTCGGCGGTGACCGCCGGCCACGACATCCGCACCGCCCTGCTCGCCTTCGGTTGCGACGCGACTCACGGTTACGAGCGCACGCACATCGACAGCCTCGCGGCGCTCAGTCGCTTGCTCGGGGCCTACATTCTGAGTCCGCCGGTATTCGCCAGCGATGCGGCGCCAGCCAATGCGTCACTGGACCGCTTCAGTCATCAGATCGAGCATGACACGCAGATGGAAAGCGATACACGAGTGCCGTCGGTGGACAGTCTGGTGGGGCAGCGTTCGGAGAGTTAATCCATTTTCTGCGGTGACAGGACCGGCCCCATCGCTGGCAAGCCAGCTCCCACAGGTTCAGGGTGGAACACATTATTTGTGTACCCCACAAATACTGTGGGAGCTGGTTCCCACAGGTTCAGGTTGGAACACAGTATTTGTGTACCCCTCAAATACTGTGGGAGCTGGCTCCAACAGGTCCAGGGTGGAACACAGTATTTGTGTACCCCACAAATACTGTGGGAGCTGGCTCCAACAGGTTCAGGGTGGAACACAGTATTTGTGTACCCCTCAAATACTGTGGGAGCTGGCTTGCCAGCGATGAGGCCGGCACAGGCAACACAAAAACTGGCAGCCCAACATCAATCGCCGTAGCATCCCGCCATTGATTTAGCCGAGGTGCCCATGCTCATTCCTTACGACGCCCTTGAAGTCGACACCCTCACCCGCCTGATCGAGGATTTCGTCACCCGCGACGGCACCGACAACGGCGACGACACCCCGTTGGAAACCCGCGTATTGCGCGTGCGCCAGGCGCTGACCAAAGGCCAGGCACTGATCGTCTTCGATCCGGAAAGCGAGCAGTGCCAACTGATGCTCAAACACGACGTGCCCAAGCACCTGTTCGACTGAAAGCCTCAGCGAAGCTTTTCCGTGGCTTGTTTGCGCTGGATCCGCTCATAGACCTCCGAGCGATGCACATTGACCTTCTGTGGCGCTTCGACGCCAAAGCGCACACTGGAACCGTTCACGGACAGAACGCGCAAGGTGATGTCATCACCGATTGAAATCAACTCACCAACGACACGGCTGAGCACAAGCATGAGATTCGTCCTTCAGGGTTAACGAGCCCTGAAGATGCGCGGCTTGCGGCGGCTCTACAATGCGTGGCGAGCAAATCAGTAATGCCCTACGCCATGCAGCGCGGCCGCCCTTCAGACATTTCCTGCAAATCGTTAAACACGCGTTTTCTCACGCGGCGGAAAAGCGCGGACCAAATAGAATCACGCTGGCACCGATCACGCACAACGCCACGCCGATCCAGTCTGAGCCCAGCGGCCGAACCCGCTCGACCACCGCCAGCCAGCCAATCGAAGCCACGATGTAGATCCCGCCATAAGCGGCGTAGGCGCGACCGGCATAGGCCGCCTCGACGCGCGTCAACAACAGCGCGAACAGGGTCAAACTGAGCAGCGCAGGAATCACCCACAAGGCGCTTTTGCCCTGACGCAGCCACATGAAGAAGGCGAAACAACCGGCAATTTCAAACAGCGCCGCGAGGAAGAACCACAGGTAGTTGAGCATTTGCACGTCCAGACAGGGTGACCATTGCAGCCACCCTATCGACGCGTCAAGCCAGGGGCAAGTTTAGCCGTTGTTCTGCTTGGCCTTGGCACGCATCTTTTCGGCCATGGCGGTCATTTCGTTGTAGAGCAGTTGCGGATTCTTCTGTTTGATCGCCCAGGCCATGCGGCCCTGCTCGTGAGGCAAAATCATGAACTCGCCGGCCGCCACTTGCTGATAGATGTAGTCGGCGATGTCCGCAGCAGTAATCGGCGAACTTTCCAGCAACTTGCCGACCTGAGCTTTCATGGCCGGGGTCGGGCCACGGAAAGAATCGAGCAGATTGGTCTGGAAGAACGACGGGCAAACCACATGCACACCGACTTCCTGTTGCGCCAGTTCGATCAACAGACTTTCCGACAACGCCACCACGCCAGCCTTGGCCACGTTGTAGTTGCTCATCGCCGGGCCTTGCATCAGCGCGGCCATGGAGGCGATGTTGATGATCTTGCCTTTGCTTTGTTCAAGCAGCGGCAGGAACGCTTTACAGCCCTTGACCACGCCCATCAGGTTGATCGCGATCTGCCAGTCCCAGTCTTCCAGCGACAGCTCGCTGAAGAACCCGCCCGAGGCGACACCGGCGTTATTGACGATGATGTCGATGCCGCCGAGTTTCTCTTCGCAGGCCTGAGCGAACGCGGTGAGCTGGCTGTAATCACGCACATCGCAGCGCTGGATAAAACCGTCGCCGCCCGCCTCGCGGACCATTTTCAGGGTTTCCTGCAGACCGGGTTCGCTGACGTCGGACAAGGCCAGTCGCCAGCCTTCACGCGCCCAGCGCAGCGCGATTTCGCGACCCAGGCCCGAGCCTGCACCAGTGATCATCATGCGATTTTGCATAGCGGACAGCCTTGTTGTTCCGGGAAAGATGCGCCGAGTGTAGCGAAGGAACTGTGTGGGCCCACGCTCCATCAAGTTGCTGAATGGAGGATCAAAAGATCGCAGCCTGCGGCAGCTCCAACATCGATTCCTGCACGAGTTGCCGCAGGCTGCGATCTTTTGATCATTCGCTGTAAAGGAAATAAACGAGTAATCCAAATACCTTAAAAAAACATTGAATTTTCTTTCATCCGCACCGGTCGGAATTTATAAGCCGTCTGGAATTACTTAGTCTCCAGTCGCCCCTTGAACAGCAAGACTTCTCGAACACAATCAACAAGGAAATCGACATGGGCACAATTCTTATCATTATCCTGATCCTGTTGCTGATCGGTGGTCTGCCGGTCTTCCCGCACTCCAGAAGTTGGGGTTACGGTCCTTCGGGCATTATCGGCGTGGTGTTGGTCGTGCTGTTGGTACTGTTGTTACTCGGCAGGATATAAAGATTCAGGCATAAAAAAAGAGGCCCTGTTCAGGGCCTCTTTTTTATTGCGCGGATTTTGCGCTAACGAGCAATCAGTCCGGCTTGCCGTTAATCACACCGGCGGTGTTGTCCATCAGGCTCTTGGTCGCCGTTTGCAGGAACGACTCCAGCTTGAGTTTCAACTCTTCGGTGCGCGGTGCATTCGGCACGATCTCGGCGTGTGGATTGGCACCCAACTGGTACTGCCACATCTTCGGCCCCATTTCCTTGTCTTTCGGCAGCACGAGGATCTGGTCAGCGGTGACGATGGCGGTGGTCTGCTCACTGCCCGACGGCTTGATCACACCGAAACCGGTGTCGCCTTCCGGCAGGTTGAGCAGGTCACGGCCCCAGCACTGATGACGCACTTCGCCACCCAGACGACCCATGATGGTCGGCACGATGTCGATCTGCGTACCCACGGTGTGGTCACGCGTACCGAACTTCTCCTGAATGCCCGGGGCAATCATCAGCATCGGCACGTTGAAGCGGCCCAGGTCCATTTCGGTGATCTGGCGTTCGTTGCCAAAACCGTGGTCGCCGACGATGACGAACAGGGTTTCCTTGAAGTACGGCTCTTTGCGCGCCTTCTCGAAGAACTGACCCAGTGCCCAGTCGGCGTAACGCATGGCGGTCAAGTGTTCGTTGAGCGAACCGCGATCAGTTACGCGCTCGACCGGCAATGGCGTCGGCAGCGCATATGGCGTGTGGTTGGACAGGGTTTGCAGCAATGCGTAGAACGGCTTGCCGTTTTCCCGCGCCTTCAGTTCGACCAGACCACGGTCGAACATGTCCTGGTCGGACACGCCCCACGTCGGGTCGGAGAACACCGGGTTGACGAAGTCGTTACGGCCAACGAAGTTGGTCATGCCCTGGTTGCTGAAGAAACCCGACTGGTTGTCCCAGGCGAAGTCACCGTTGTAGACGTACACGTCGTCGTAGTCACGGGCACTGAGCAACTGCGGCAGACCGGACAGTTTGTGGCTGCCTTCCGGGGTCTGCATCAGGTATTCGAAACCTGGCAGGTTGGGGAAGCAGGCCATGGTCGCGAACATACCCTGGTGGGTGTGCGTACCGTTGGAGAAGAAGCGGTCGAACAGCAGGCCTTCCTTCGACAACTTGTCCAGATACGGCGTGATGTTGCCCGGTGCCCCCAATGCGCCGACCGAATGACCGGCCATGCTTTCCATCAGGATCACCACGACGTTCTTGATCGGCAGGGTCTTGTCGGCCGGCGGCGTGTACTCGCGGCGCACGGCGGCGATGTCGGCATCGACCAGTTTGTCGTCCGGCATCAGTAGCATGTCGCGCACGACTTTCTGCGCTTGTTCTTGCGGCAGCGTGGCTTTCCAGATGTTGTCGCGATCTTCGCCCATGCGGTCCTTGGCGGCGGCGATCAGCGACAGCGTACCGTTGAGGCCGAGCTGGTTGGCGAAGTTCGAGTCGGTGGTGTAGACGTCGCCCCAGCGCATTGGCGGGCCTTGGCGCAGAGTGCCACGGGCCGCGACCACGCAGATCAGCAGGCAGACCACGAATACCGCAAGGCGTGTGTACCACGGCGCCACCTGACGGGTGCTAACGCTGCCACCGCTGAACGGCCCGCGCGGGCGCGTGGCACGGTCGGCACCTTTGAATGCCAGAGTCAGAATAACGGTGCCAATCACCCAGGCCAGCAGATAGCGAACCACCGGAAAACCGTACCAGAGCATGCTCATCACGGTTTTCGGGTCTTCTTTCACGTACTGGAACACCAAGCCGTTGAGGCGCTGGTGGAACTCGCGATAGAAGTCCATCTCCATCAGGCCGAGGAACAGCGCGATGCTCGAGGCGATCGTCAGCCACAGACGGAAGAAACCACGTGCGGCCATCGCCCGGGCGCTGAACAGGGCCAACACCAGCGGAATGCAGACGTAGACCACCAGGCGCAGGTCGAAACGCAGGCCATTGGCGAAAGCTTCGAGGAAGGTCGAGGCCGGGGTGTCGAGGATCATCTCGCGGTTGTAGACCAGCAGCGCGAGGCGCAGCACGGAAAACATCACCATCATGACCAATGCACACAGCAGCGTGTAGGCCAGATGCGATTTGACGGTCGGTTGCAGCAGGCGAGCAGAAGATCGCTGCTGATTCAGGGCGTCCGGGTTTGCCATGTCGTTTTAGGACCCATTGGAAGTTGAAGTTGCAAAAATACAGCGGCGCCATGCCCTCTGTTGGTCATTCCAGACCCCGGGGCGTGCGCGGTGCGCAAATGTTGCACGATCACTCGCACCATTGCCATTGATTACTGCCCCGCCATCCGACACTTTCATTTAAAGCGGCGGCAGACCGGAACAGCGTGCAAACAGCGCGGGCGAATTGTCTTGAACAGGTTGTGAAAATTTCGTGCAACGCATATCTGGAAACACAATATAGATACAAAGCAAAACGCCCCGACTTGATCGGGGCGTTTTGCTGTCTGCGCGACGATTACTTTTCCGCGCGTTCTTTCAGGGCTTTCAGTGTGTTGAACGGCGCATCAACCACAAACTTGTTGGCGACCATCGCCGGGACGCTGCCGCCTGGCTCGGTGTGCACTTGATAGGTCACTTCGACCTGATCGCCTTTCGGTACGAACTTCCAGAAGCCTTTGACCTGAGTGACACGGACGAAACCTTTCTCTTCCGGAATGTACTTCGGCAGACCTTCGAGGTTACGAGTGAGACTGCCATCAGCACCTTCAACCGTGGTGATGTGCAGCACCGAATCACGCGAGGTCACTGGCCACGGCGTGTTGAACTGAGTGTAGGTCCAGCTTTGATCGCCTTCGTGCTTGAGCAGCTTCTGCGACTTGCATTCGTAGATCCAGGCGCAGGCGCCGGAGACGTCTTCCTGCAAGGCGCGCAGTTTGGCAATGGTGGTCTTCATCAGGGTTACACCCTGGTAGGACTTGTAATCAGAACCCGGCACTTCGGCCAGCGAGACCTTGATGCCATCCTGCTCCTTGGCGACCTTCCAGTCCTCAGCCTGAGCGACGGACGTCGCCAGCACAGCAGTCAAACCACACAACACAGCGATACGATGCAGCGAACCCATAGTCTTATTCCTTATTGTTGAAGTTCCGTTCGTTTGACACATCACGCCGCCGTCATTTGCTCCCACCAGCCGATCAATCTGATCGCTTCTTCCGAACTGCTGCCACAGACTTCGACATCAGCAGCGAAGCCGGAACAGACTGCCGGGCGCTCCGGGCGGCCGAAAATGCTGCACAGGTTTTCGACCGAGAGTTGCACGCAACGTTCGCCGGCAGGTTTGCCATCAGGCATGCCGGGAATCGGCGAGCTGATGGAAGGGGCAATGCAGCAAGCGCCACAGCCTTCACGGCATTTCATGACGAACAATTCCTCGCGACGGGCGATGTGTAAAAGGCACGCGGAACAGAGTAACCGCTAAAACGGTTGTTTAAAATTCCCTGAACCGGGGTTTTTACGGATAAGTGAATGTGACTGACCAGTCTCCGACAAAGCGTCTGGTTCGCGGGTCACAGATGCATGGCATTTACTGCTTGAATTCAAAATCCAACGCCGCACCTTCCACTTCCCGGCGCTCTTCGTTGCGCAGTTGCAACTGCATTTCGTTGCTGAGCAAACGGCCGTTGAGCTGGAACCCACTGTTTTTCTCGCCAAAAAACTGCGGCAGGATCGGCTCGCGTTTGGGCAGGACGACGGTACCAGGCGGTTTCAGCTCCTGGACCATGTCCTTGGGCAGGCTCAAGTCCAGTTTGGCTGGCGGCAATTTGGTTTTCACCACTTCGCTGGCAGGTTTCGACTTGGAGGCAATCGGGGTGCGTTTTTTAACGGCTTTTTGCTGCGACTTCTTCGCAGGCGCAGCCTTTTCAACTGCCGCCGATTTTTTTGCTGTGGTCGTCGCTGCCGGTTTTTCCTGAGCCGCAGCCGCCATGACACCAGGCGCATGACTGATCATCAGCAAACAGAACAAAACCCCAGCGGCAGAAAAAATCGCTTTCATGGACCCAACGACACTAACGGCAGAGGGCCATATGCTCGCTTGTTGGACGCCACAAGACAAGCATGTCCGACCGCTCGTTCAGAATCCGCCGGCCGTTTCCTGACACAGTTGGGTCGCCAGCAGGCCCAGCGTCATCAACGCCCGCTCCGCCTCACGGTTCCACGGAATGCCGCAGTTCAGGCGGATACAGTGGTTGAATTGCTCGGTGTTACTGAAAATCAGTCCCGGTGCGATGCTGATACCCTGCTGCAACGCGCGGACATGCAATTCTTGCGTATTGACTCGCCCCGGCAGACTCACCCAAAGGATGAAACCGCCCGTGGGCCGGGTCATTTGCGTACCTTCGGGGAAGTACTGCTGCACCGCCAACTGGAAGGCACTGAGGTTTTTCCGGTATTCCTGGCGGATGTACCGTAAATGCCGGTCATAACCACCGTTTTCCAGATAGGCGGCAATCGCCATCTGCGTAACGCTACACGCCGAATGCGTGCTGAAGGTCTGCAAACGCTGAATTTCCTGCTGATACTTGCCGGCAATCATCCAGCCGATGCGCACACCGGGCGACAGGGTTTTCGAGAAACTCGAGCAGTAGATCACCCGGTCCAGCCGATCGTAGGCCTTGAGCGCTTTGGTGCGCCCCTGTTCGAACATCAACTCACCATAGATGTCGTCCTCGACGATCTGGATATCGAAATCCGAGGCCAGGCGCAGCAGTTGTTTCTGACGCTCTTCGGGCATGGTGCCGCCCAGCGGATTGCTCAGGCGCGTGGTGAGCACCAGCGCTTTGATCGACCATTGATTGGCCGCCAGTTGCAGGGCTTCGAGGCTCATACCGGTGGCAGGATCGCTGGGGATTTCGATGACTTTCAGGCCCAACAGGTCGGCCAGTTGCAGCAGACCGTAATAGGTCGGTGATTCGGCGGCGATCAGATCGCCCGGACGGGTCAGCACTCGCAACGACATCTGCAAGGCATCGACGCAGCCGTGGGTGATCACCACTTCCGAGGGATCAACCACCACTCCGGCGTCGCGCATGCGGATCGCCACTTGTCGACGTAGCGGTTCGAAACCCGGGCTGAACATGTAGCTGAACGCACGCGGACTGTGGAAGCGCGTGACTTTGGCCAATTGCTGATGCAATGCCCGCACCGGCAAGTAATCAACACTCGGTACGGCGGCGCCCAACGGGAAGACACCTTCGCGGCGCGACTCGACCAGCACCTGTTGAATGATGCTGCTGCGCGTAACCAGCCCGGGGCGCTCGACCCGGGCGATATCCGGCGTCGGTGCCGTCAGCGCAGGCGTCTGGTGCACGTAATAACCTGATTGCGGCCGCGCACGAATCAGCCCCTGATCCTCGAGGTTGGCGTATGCCTGCAAAACCGTCGCATGGCTGACGTTGAGCTGCGAACTCATCTTGCGCACCGAAGGCACGCGCTCCCCTGGCTGATAGACACCACGGCGAATGTCTTCGGCCAGTTGCTGAGCAATACGTTGGTAGAGCAAGAGATTGGTCATGACGCAGCACTCGATTTCACGGGCATTTTATTCTTGTGTGAAACAATACCGGAACAGTTTAGAAGTGTACTGGGACAGTTGTCACTCTAGTCGACCATACAGTGCAGTGTCTGCCACAACTGTATCGATTTGCGAGCTATTCGACAGACGTAAAAAAGCCCGGTACTGCATGACAGCCCGGGCTTTCCAGAGACGCAACCCTCAGCGGGCGGCGCCGAGCTGGCCTTTTTCGTCGGAGAAAACAATTTCAACGCGACGGTTCTGTGCGCGTCCACGCTCGGAAGCGTTGGCGTCCACCGGGTATTCGTCGCCGTAACCTTCGACTTGAATGCGTTTGTCGTCGATGCCCAGATCCATCAGCACATCGGCCACCGATTGCGCGCGGTCGCGGGACAGTTTGAGGTTTTCCTGTTTGCCGCCGGTGCTGTCGGTATAGCCCTCGATGCGTACCACACGCTTCGGGTTCAACTGCAGGAACTGCACGATCTTCAGGACGACACGATTGGCCGAGTTTTTCAGCTCCGCCTCACCCGTGTCGAACAACACATCACCGAGGGTCATCACCAGACCACGATCGGTCTGCGTGGTGGCCAGCGCGACGATTTGTTCTTCGAGCCATTTGCCCTGTTGCTGCACGCTTAGCAGTTTCGATTCACGCAGGGCCAGTTGCAGACGCTGACGCTCCAGTTCGAGCTTGGCAGCGCGCTCCTCGTTAAGCACCTGATTAGTATGCTCGCGGGCGATTTCGCTGTAGCGCTGGCTCAGGTAGGCGTAATGCACCACGTCCGAACCACTGCCCCAGTAAGTGGACAGGCGATCGGCACGGGCCAGGGACTCACCAGCGCGAATCACGTCTTTCGGCGCAATACGCAGCACGTTGGAGTCTTCCTTGACCTTCTGGAAATCGGCGCCGGCTTCTTGCAAAGCGGATTCGCTGTGTTGCCCGGCGCAGCCGTAAAGGCTGGCGCAACCGGCGAGGATCAGACCACCGAGAATTCTGGGCTTGAGGCTCATTGGGCGTCTCCCAACTGCTTGCGCAAACGGGCGATGCGGGTGTTGAGCACATTCACCTGCTCTTCGCTCTTTTGCGTCAGCACTTTGGCTTCGGCCAGACGCGCATCCAGTTCGGCCTGTTCCGCGCGCATGCGCGCATTGCGGTAGGACTCGTCGGCCATGTTGCCTTTGGCGCGGTTGTATTTGGTTTCGGCCAGTTTCATTTCCGGCACGTCATCAGCGGTGGCGCCTACGGCCTTGGCCTGGGCAATGGTCTGTTCGGTCAGGCGCATTTGTTCAACGGGTGCCGGATCGGTCGCGCAACCGGCCAAGGCCAGAACGGCCACAGCCGCGAAAAGAGGTCGAATACTCACTAAGAATCCCTACTGTTTTGGGGCACTGACAGGTTGTTGCGGCTGTTGCTGCTGCGCCTTCCAGCGCTCGATATTGCGTTGCAGCGCGGCTTCCGTCAGTCCGGACGCGGGCAATTCTGTCATCTTTTTGGCCAACTGTCCGCGCAACCACGGATCGTTGCACGCCGAGTTATGGGAAACCGCGAGGAACAGCCCCGGCCGATCGATGGGTTGCTCAAACGCCAGCAGGTCATTGGCCATACCCAGCGCCTGCGCGGCGGCCATGCCGGAGTAGCGGCCAGCGAGTACATATTCCACTTCACCCAACAGCAATTTCTGAAAGGCCTGAGTGAGGTTTGCTGTCCGGGTCAGGGTCAGATTCTGCTCGGCGAAAGTGCCGAATGCCTGGGTCATACGAGACTTTTCCGACAAGCCACCCGTATGACCGTGCAGGTCGCGGGCTTCACTGTAAGCCAGCGTCGAGCCCTTGCGGGTCCACACCAGATAGTCGTTTTCCAGCAGTGGCGGATGGATGTAGTCGAGATTTTCCAGCTCGGTGAAGGCCAGCGGCGCATCAGCCAGCATGTCCATGCGCCCGCTGCGCACTTCGTCGAGGGCTTGCGAGCGTTTGCCGGCGTAAAGCAACTCGACCTTTATGCCGAGGTCTTTGGCGACTTGTTGCAACAGGTCGGCGCTCGCACCGATCAGTTGTTTGGGGTTCTGCGGATCCTGCCACAGGTACGGCGGCGCGTCCGGGCTGCCGGTGACGACGAGGCGCTCGCACTTGCCGGCAGCCGCAGCCATCCCCGGCAAGAGGATCAATCCTAATAACAACCTGCGGCGCAGATCCATGGCAAAACGCTCCCGCTCAAATCCGAGTCAAAAAAAAGCCCGACCAAAAGGTCGGGCTCTTTATAAGTGAAGCCGCTGGATTAGACCAGCTTCTCCAGCTCAGGTACCGCTTCGAACAGATCAGCCACGAGACCGTAATCGGCCACCTGGAAGATCGGCGCTTCTTCGTCCTTGTTGATCGCAACGATCACTTTGGAGTCTTTCATGCCGGCCAGGTGCTGGATCGCGCCGGAGATACCGACGGCGATGTACAGCTGTGGCGCAACGATCTTGCCGGTCTGACCGACCTGCATGTCGTTCGGTACGAAACCTGCGTCGACCGCGGCGCGCGAAGCACCCACGGCAGCGCCCAGCTTGTCGGCCAGAGCGTACAGGTGTTTGAAGTTGTCGCCGTTCTGCATGCCGCGGCCGCCGGAAACGACGATCTTGGCAGCGGTCAGTTCCGGACGATCGGACTTGGCCAGTTCTTCGCCGACGAAGCTGGAGATACCAGCGTCGTGCGCAGCAGCGACTGCTTCAACGGCAGCCGAACCACCTTCAGCAGCCACCGGGTCGAAACCGGTGGCACGCACGGTGATCACTTTGATCGCAGCGGTCGATTGCACGGTAGCAATGGCGTTACCGGCGTAGATCGGGCGCTTGAAGGTGTCAGCGCTTTCGACCGAGATGATCTCGGAGATCTGGTCAACGTCCAACGCAGCGGCAACGCGCGGCAGGATGTTTTTGCCGTTAGAGGTCGCGGCAGCCAGGATGTGGCTGTAGCCCTTGCCCAACTCAGCAACCAGAGGAGCAACGTTTTCCGGCAACTGATGCGCGTAAGCGGCATTGTCAGCGTTCAGGACTTTGCTCACACCAGCGATTTTCGCAGCAGCTTCAGCCACGGCGCCAGCGCCAAGACCTGCAACCAGAACGTGGATGTCGCCGCCGATTTTGGCAGCAGCAGCCACGGTGTTCAGTGTGGCCGGAGCCAGCACCTTGTTGTCGTGTTCAGCGATTACCAAGATAGTCATGATCAGATTACCTTCGCTTCGTTTTTCAGTTTCTCGACCAGTTCAGCCACCGACTTGACCTTGATACCTGCGCTGCGTGCAGCCGGCGCTTCGACTTTCAGGGTCTTGTTGGTGGAGGCGGTGGAAACGCCCAAAGCGTCTGGAGTCAGCACTTCGAGAGGCTTCTTCTTGGCTTTCATGATGTTTGGCAGAGACGCGTAGCGCGGCTCGTTCAAACGCAGGTCGGTGGTGACGATCGCTGGCAGTTTCAGCGAAACAGTCTGCGCGCCGCCGTCGATTTCGCGGGTCACGGCAACGCTGTCGCCCGAGACTTCGACTTTCGAAGCGAACGTGCCCTGACCGTAGCCGCTCAGTGCAGCGAGCATCTGGCCGGTCTGGTTGTTGTCGCTGTCGATGGCCTGTTTACCAAGGATCACCAGCTGAGGCTGTTCCTTGTCGACCACAGCCTTGAGCAGCTTGGCCACGGCGAGCGAGGTCAGATCTTCAGCGGATTCGACGAGGATGGCACGGTCGGCACCCAGAGCCAGTGCGGTACGCAGCTGCTCCTGAGCGGTGGTCGGGCCGATGGAGACGACGACGATTTCAGTCGCAACACCTTTCTCTTTCAGGCGTACGGCTTCTTCCACTGCGATTTCGCAGAACGGGTTCATCGACATCTTGACGTTGGCGAGATCGACGCCGGAATTGTCCGCCTTGACGCGAACCTTGACGTTGTAATCCACAACGCGTTTGACAGCTACAAGAACCTTCATGGATTCCTCGTTACTCTCCGGTGAAAAGAAAGTCGCCTAGGCGAACCTGGCGGTTGATGCTCATCAGGCTAAAAGGGCACCTCTAAAAACGCCGACATGGGTGCGGGGTGATTCACGGTGAGAGGAGCTGTGACCGTTCGTCAGTGGTGACTGACAAGTCATGGATCTTCACGCTGTGTAAACTGCGCGCCGGACCTGCGCTGCGCATCACCTTCTACTGCCTGTGCCCTGTCTTTAGAGGTGCTCTTGAAACCGCCAGTCTGCCTACGACGAGCGCAAAACCGCCCGTATCTTGACCGGAACGCCTATTCCGGTCAATACGGCAAAATGGTCGTTCATAAGCCGCGCTTCTTTGATTTCTCTGGGCTGGAGCCAATTCAAACAAACGTTTGTATTGGACGCTCGGAGTGGTGTAGATATAATGCGCCCCCTAGAGAGAAAGGTGGCTTCTCCTTTATCCCCCTTGACGTTAACGTAAAGGCATAACGGATGCGACATCAAACCTCCAAATTAGAAAAAAAACTGTTGAGCCTTGAGTAGGAGATAGCCTGTGGAACGCGAATACATGGAATTCGACGTGGTCATCGTCGGTGCCGGCCCCGCTGGCCTGTCCGCCGCCTGCCGTCTGAAGCAGAAGGCCGCCGAAGCCGGTAAGGAAATCAGCGTCTGCGTGGTCGAAAAAGGCTCCGAAGTCGGCGCACACATCCTGTCCGGTGCTGTATTCGAACCTCGTGCCCTGAACGAGTTGTTCCCGGACTGGAAAGAACTCGGCGCCCCGCTGAACACCCCGGTCACCCGCGACGACATTTTCGTGCTGAAAAACGCCGACAGTGCGCAAAAGATTCCTGACTTCTTTGTGCCCAAGACCATGCACAACGAAGGCAACTACATTATTTCCCTCGGCAACCTGTGCCGCTGGCTGGCCCAGCAGGCCGAGAACCTCGGCGTGGAAATCTACCCGGGCTTCGCCGCTCAGGAAGCATTGATCGACGAAAGCGGCATCGTGCGCGGGATCATCACCGGTGATCTGGGCGTCGACCGTGAAGGTAATCCGAAAGAAGGCCTGTACACCCCGGGCATGGAACTGCGTGGCAAATACACGCTGTTCGCCGAAGGCTGCCGTGGCCACATCGGCAAACAACTGATCAAGCGCTTCAACCTCGACAGCGATGCCGACGCTCAGCACTACGGCATCGGCCTGAAAGAAATCTGGGAAATCGACCCGGCCAAACATCAGCCAGGTCTGGTAGTACACACCGCCGGCTGGCCGCTGGACATCATGGGCACTGAAAATACCGGCGGCTCGTTCCTCTATCACCTGGAAAACAATCAGGTGGTGGTTGGTCTGATCGTTGACCTGTCCTACAGCAACACCTACCTGTCGCCATTCGACGAATTCCAGCGTCTCAAGCATCACCCGGTGCTGGCTCAGTACCTGGAAGGCGGCAAGCGCGTCAGCTACGGCGCCCGCGCGATCTGCAAGGGTGGCCTGAACTCGCTGCCGAAAATGGTCTTCAAGGGCGGTGCGCTGATCGGTTGCGACCTCGGCACTCTGAACTTCGCCAAGATCAAAGGCAGCCACACCGCAATGAAGTCGGGCATGCTCGCCGCAGAATCTGTGGCCGACGCGCTGTTCGCCGAGAAGGATGGCACCGAAGAGCTGACCACTTACGTCGACGCCTTCAAAAAGAGCTGGCTCTACGACGAACTGTTCGCCAGCCGCAACTTCGGCCCGGCGATCCACAAGTTCGGCGCCATCGTCGGCGGTGGTTTCAACTGGCTGGACCAGAACATCTTCGGCGGTAAACTGCCGTTCACCCTGCATGACACCAAGCCGGACTACGCTTGCCTGAAGCTGGCAGCCGACTGCAAAAAGATCGACTACCCGAAACCCGACGGCAAACTCAGCTTCGACAAACTCAGCTCGGTGTTCATCTCCGGTACCAACCACGAAGAAGAACAGCCCTGCCACCTGAAGCTGACCGATCCGAGCATCCCGATCAGCAAGAACCTGCCGCTGTACGACGAACCGGCGCAGCGCTACTGCCCGGCCGGCGTCTACGAAGTGATCACCAAGGAAGATGGCGAGAAACGCTTCCAGATCAACGCCCAGAACTGCGTGCACTGCAAGACCTGTGACATCAAGGACCCTTCGCAGAACATCACCTGGGTCACGCCGGAAGGCGCCGGCGGCCCGACTTATCCAAACATGTAAGTCGAAGCGCTGAACATCAAGGCTCCCGAAATGGGGGCCTTTTTGTTGCCTGCGGTTCAGTGCATCACATCAACACCTGTGGGAGCTGGCTTGCCAGCGATGGCGGTGGATCAAGCGACATCTATGTTGAATGTGCCGACCTCATCGCTGGCAAGCCAGCTCCCACACGGACTGTGTAAATCCTCAAGCAGCGCGCTCATCACCCGGACTGCGCTCGAAATAGCGCTTGTACTCGCGACTGAACTGCGACGTACTCTGATACCCCACACGGTGCGCCACCTGCGCCACACCGAGTCCTTCCGCTACCAACAACGTCTGCGCTTTCAACAACCGCAAACGCTTCAGATACTGCACCGGCGACAACAACGTGCTGCGTTTGAAATGCTCATGAAACGTCGAAATACTCATGTTCGCGCAACCGGCCAGGGTCTCGACGTTCAACGGCTCGGTGTAATGCGCATGCAGATGACTGATCGACGCTGCGACCCGCGCAAACTGCCCCTGCTGCTCGACCAGCGCACGCAACACATCGGCCTGCGGCCCACGCAATGCCGTAAACAGCAACTCACGGACTCGCGCCGGCCCAAGAATCTGGCATTCCAGCGGATCGTGCAGACAACTCAGCAAGCGCTCGACACAGCCGCGCATGTCATCGTCGAGCACCACCGAAGTCATCGACTCCGGCGTTTGCGCCGGGATGTGTCGCCCCGGCGCCAGCCCCATCGCCAGCACCAGTTCGCCCAGCAAGACGCGATCAATCGCCACAGAGACGCCGAGTAATGGCGCATCCGGCAAGGCAAAGGTTTCGCACTCGAACGGCACCGGCAGCGCCTGAATCAGATAATGCCCGGCACCGTACTCCATCGTCCGAGGCCCGAGAAACGCCAGTTTGCTGCCCTGGGCGATGATCATCAGGCTCGGCTCGTAAATGTGCGGGCCACGGGCAACGTCGCAACTGGCACGCAGCACCTGCACTCCCGGCAACCCGGTCTGGCTGTAACCATCGCGCAGCGCCAGCGGTTCGATCAGCGAAACCAGCGTGGCATTGGCATCAAGGTGACGGGTCAATTGCATCGACATGTTCTTCACAAAAATCACGAAAAAAGGGATGAAAGCATCATCGCAGATCCTTTTGCCAATGCGACCGAGCAAACCCGCATGCCGGAGGATTAGGCATGAGACCCGGAGGAATCGTCATGGCCGGACCGTCAGTCGGCGCCCAGAATGCGCCGCCTCACTTGTCACTGCTTTTGCGAGGTTCCACATGTACACCGCCATCGGCTATGCCGCCCAATCGGCCACCACGCCCCTCGCCCCGATGAAGTTCGAACGCCGCAGCCCACGGGCCGACGACGTCGCCATCGAAATCCTCTACTGCGGCGTCTGCCATTCCGACATCCACCAGGCGCGCAACGAATGGGGCATCGCCGTTTACCCGTTGATGCCAGGCCATGAGATCGTCGGAAAAGTCACCGCGATCGGTGCGAATGTCACACAACACAAGGTAGGCGATCTGGTCGGCGTTGGCTGCATGGTCGACTCCTGCCGCACCTGCGAAGCCTGCCAATCGAACCTTGAGCAATACTGCCTCGAAGGTCCGACCATGACTTACGCCACCCCGGATCGGGTCGATGGCAGCAACACCATGGGCGGCTACTCCGACAGCATCGTGGTCAGCGAGCACTTCGTCGTGCGCATTCCGGAAAAACTGGCTTTGGCCAGCGCCGCACCGATTCTCTGCGCCGGCATCACTACCTACTCGCCGCTCAAGCACTACGGCGTCAAGGCCGGCGACAAGGTCGGGATTCTCGGCATGGGCGGCCTCGGCCACATGGGCATCAAGTTCGCCAAAGCCATGGGCGCCGAAGTCACGCTGTTCACCCGTTCAGCGAGCAAGGCTGAAGAAGGTCGCCGTCAGGGTGCCGATCATGTGATCGTCTCCACCGATGCCGAGCAAATGAAAGCCGCTGCCGGTTACTTCGACTTCCTGCTCGATACCATCCCGGTACAGCACGATCTCAACCCGTACCTCGACACCCTGCGTTTCGACGGCGTGCACATTCTGGTCGGCCTGATCGAGCCGGTTGATCCGCCGGTACACGCTGGCAAACTGGTGATGAGCCGCCGCGTGCTGGCAGGTTCCTTGATCGGCGGCATCGCAGAAACCCAGGAAGTGCTGGATTTCTGCGCTGAACACAACATCACCTGCGACATCGAAATGCTCGACATCCGCCAGATCAACGAGGCTTACGCCCGAATGATCGCCGGTGACGTGAAGTACCGTTTCGTGATCGACATGGCGACGCTCAAGGTTTAAATCTTCAGACCGAGTTCCGCCGAGAGCCGGGCTGTGACCCCTTTGATCAGGGGGATCAGCTCGGCCATTTTTTCCAGCGGCATGTACGGCACGGTGCTGGCGATACTGATCGCCGCCACGATGCCCTTGCTCGCATCCCGAATCGGCGCCGCCACGCAGCGGATCGACGGTTCGTTGTCCTCCAGATCGAACGCGTAGCCACCCGCGACGTACTCGATCATGCGCTGCTCAAGCTGTTCCCACGACTGCTGGGGATGCTGCGGCCAGAACTGACTTTTCCCACCCGCCGGCAGGCTGATGTCGTACAGACGCTGCCAATCTTTCGGCGAGTCATCGAGCATCAACGCCTTACCGATACCGGTCCGTGCCAGCGGCATGCGATGGCCGACCCGCGAACGCATTTCCGGGCCGTTGCGTCCCGGGTTCTTCAGCAGATACAGCACTTCGTCGCCTTCACGAATGCCCAAGTGCACCGTGTCGCCGGTCAACGCCGACAACTCGTCCAGATACGGCCCGGCCAGACTCACCAGCGGCAACTCTTCGCGCGCCTGGAAACCCAGCTCGATCAGCTTCGGCCCGAGCAGATAACCGACTTGCGGCACCACGCGCAGGTAGCGCTCGTCGACCAGGCAACTGGCCAGACGATGGGTGGTGCTGCGCGTGGTGCCGATCAGTCGGGCAATCTCTTTGAGATCACGGGCGCCACTCGCCACTGCCTGCACCACACCCAAGCCGCGCAATAGCGTCTGGGTGCCGGTGGGCGCGGCGTCCTTGGTTTTTTCCGGGGCGTCTTCCTGCATATCCAGCCTTTACCGTTGAGCGAGGGAACGGGCGGCATTATGGTCGCCCGATGCTGACCACTACAACTCGATACGTTCGACCTTGCCCACCAGCAGCACGTAGGACAAAGCGCCAATCAGTGCGAGAACCGCGATGTAGGTGATCGCCGGAGCAAAGGAATCACCACTGGCGAGGAAACCGATCACGATCGGCGTGGCAATCGCCGACAGGTTGCCGATGAAGTTAAACACCCCACCGGTCAAGCCGAGCAGACGCGCCGGCGCGAGGGTCGAAACCAGCGACCAGGTGATCGACGCCAGACCGTTGCCGAAAAACGCCAGGGCCAGAAACGCAATCACCAGCGGCGTTGACTCAACGAAGTTGGCGCCAATGATCGAAGTGGAAATCAGCAGCCCGCCAATGATCGGCAACTTGCGTGCGAAACCGACGGTATAACCACGACGGATCAAAAAGTCGGAAAAGAACCCCGAACACAACACGCCGATAAACGCGGCAAGAAATGGCAGCGACGCCAACAGGCCAGACTTAATGAAGTCCATGCCGCGATATTTCACCAGGTAGGTCGGGAACCACGTCAGAAAAAACCACAGCGTCGAGTTGAGGCAGAACTGGCCGAGATAGATGCCCCACAACTTGCGTTTAGTGAGGACGATGCCGAGGTCGGTCCAGCTGAATTTGGCTTTTACCTTGGCGGTCTCAGCCTGGATATCCACCAGGCCGCCTCCCTCGCGGATCAGATCGATTTCTGCATCGTTGGCGCCCTTGAAATCCCGCGGCTCGCGATACACCGCGTACCAGATCACCGCCCAGATAATGCCCACCGCGCCAGTGGCGACGAAGACCATGTGCCAGCCAAATTCATGTTGCAGCCAAGCCAGCACCGGGGTGAGAAACGCCAGACCGACAAATTGCCCCGACGTGTAAAAACCAATCGCCGTGGCGCGTTCACGCTCAGGAAACCACGTCGTCACCACGCGGCTGTTGATCGGATACGCCGGTGCTTCCAGCGCCCCGACCGCCATGCGCAGCACAAACAGCGCGATGAAACTGGCAGCAAAACCGAGCATCACGGTGGCCAGCGACCACAGCAACAACGCGACACTGTAAAGAATGCGCGGCGGCACCCGGTCGACCAGCCAGCCGCCGGGGATCTGCATGGCCGCGTAAGTCCAGCCGAACGCGGAAAAGATCAGGCCGACATGGATCGGATCGATACCCAGCTCACTGGTCAGGGCCGGCGCGGCAATCGACAGGTTGCTGCGGTCGAGGTAGTTGATGACCACGGTGATAAACAGCAACACCATGATGAAAAACCGCTTGCGGCTGGGCGTGACTAAAGACGCCTGCCCGGTGAGGGTTTGCGGTTGCATGAGAGATGCCTCTTCTTATGTTTATTTGAGGTCATGACGCAAATCACCCATCCATGGAGATCAAACTGTGGGAGCTGGCTTGCCAGCGATGGCGATGTAACTGTCACATCAATGCTGGATGCCGTCATCGCTGGCAAGCCAGCTCCCACAAAGACTTTCGGTGTATCAGGGCAGACTCACCACTCGGCAAAGCTGCCATCGGCATGGCGCCAGATCGGGTTGCGCCAGCGGTGGCCGACCGCCGCGCGCTCGATCACGTATTCCTCGTTGATCTCGATGCCCAGGCCCGGGCCGTTCGGGATCTTCACGAAGCCTTTGTCGTAATCGAACACGCGCGGATCCTTCACGTAGTCGAGCAAGTCGTTGCTCTCGTTGTAATGGATGCCCAGGCTTTGCTCCTGGATAAACGCGTTGTAACAAGCCGCGTCCAGCTGCAAACACGCTGCCAGCGCAATCGGCCCCAGCGGGCAATGCAACGCCAGCGCGACGTCGTAGGCTTCGGCCATGTTGGCGATCTTGCGGGTTTCGGTAATGCCGCCCGCGTGGGAAGCGTCCGGCTGGATGATGTCAACGTAGCCTTCGCTCAACACGCGTTTAAAGTCCCAACGCGAGAACAGCCGCTCGCCGAGGGCAATCGGTGTGCTGGTCAACGGTGCCAGCTCTTTCAGCGCTTCGTAGTTTTCGCTGAGCACAGGCTCTTCGATGAACATCAGTTTGTACGGGTCGAGTTCCTTCATCAGCACTTTGGCCATCGGCTTGTGCACTCGACCATGGAAATCGACACCGATGCCGACGTTCGGCCCCACCGCGTCGCGCACGGCGGCGACGTTGGCCAAGGCGAGGTCGACTTTTTCGAAGGTGTCGAGGAACTGCAGTTCTTCAGTGCCGTTCATTTTCACCGCAGTGAAACCACGGCTCACCGCCTCTTTCGCCGCACGTGCGGTGTCGGCCGGGCGGTCACCACCGATCCATGAATACACGCGGATCTTGTCGCGCACCTGACCACCGAGCAGATCACTGACCGAGACACCGAGGGCCTTGCCCTTGATATCCCACAGCGCCTGGTCGATACCGGCCAGCGCGCTCATGTGGATGGCGCCGCCACGGTAGAAGCCGCCGCGATACAACACCGTCCAGATGTCTTCGATGTTGCGTGGGTCTTTGCCGATCAGGTAGTCGGACAATTCCTCGACGGCGGCAGCAACGGTGTGTGCGCGACCTTCAACCACGGGCTCGCCCCAACCGGTCACGCCCTCGTCGGTTTCGACCTTGAGGAAGCACCAGCGCGGCGGCACGATGAAAGTGGTGAGTTTGGTGATTTTCATCTGCTTGTCTCTCTTATTTGGATGCAGCGCACGCAGCGCCAAAAAAGTCTTAGCGAAGAGCCTTCCACGCAGCCACGTACGCCTTGGCATTGACCGCAACCTGCTCCGGCGTCATGCCCGGTTTGAACAGCCCGGAACCCAGTCCGAAGCCTTTCACCCCGGCGTCGATAAACGCCTGCATGTTGTCCGGTGTGATCCCGCCGACCGGCGCCAGCACCGTTCCGGACGGCAACACCGCGAGCCAGGCTTTGACGACCGCCGGGCCCATCTGCTCGGCCGGGAACAACTTGAGAATGTCCGCGCCCTCCTCCAGCGCCGCGAACGCCTCCGTCGGCGTGGCAACACCCGGCGACAGGTACAAGCCCGCCGCTTTCGCCGCGCGCAAGACCTTGGCATCGCTGTGCGGCATGACGATTACCTGGCCGCCGGCCTCTTTCACTTGCTCGACCTGTTGCGCGGTCAACACCGTGCCGGCACCGATCAGGCAATCGGCGGGCAAGGTCTTGCGCAGGATGCGGATACTTTCGTACGGCGAAGGGGAATTGAGCGGTACTTCGATGACGCGAAATCCGGCTGCGTAAAGGACTTCTCCGACAGCGGCGGCTTCCTGCGGGTGCAGGCCACGCAAGATCGCGATCAGACCGTTTTGTGCCAGTGCTTGCTTGAGCATGTCAGGCCTCCAGTCAGGGTTAACGGGATGAGGAATCGATCAGTCCGGCGGCCAGCGCCAGTTGCCACAGTCCACGCTCGGTGGCCTGCTCGGCCAGCGTCACCTTGGCGAAACCGCAAGCATCAAGGGCACGGCTATAGCGCGCGCAGAGTTGCGCGTTACCGATGAGGATGATCGAAGGAAGATGCACGCTGTTGCGTCGATGCCGCTGAACCGTGGCGAGTGCCGCCAGTTCATGACCAATCATGAGGCCGGACAGGTAATCCGCTTGCGCCGTCGGGCTGAGTTCACCGGTCAGGCCCAGCGTTCGCGCACTGAATAAATTCGAGAGCACGCCGAGTTCACCGTCCGCCGACAGCGCAACCTGCACGCCCCGGTCAAACGCCTGACCATCGAACGTCGCGCCTTGCTGTTGGGTACGGCCGAGAATGCTGTGTTCGCTGAGCACGGCGAACACTTCGCCGGTCATGAAGGTGTCGAAATGCGTGATGCGGCCATCGACCACTTCCACCCATTTCGAATGGCTGCCCGGCAGGCCGATCAACAGATCACTACCCGCCGAGACCGGCAGATTTTGCAGGACACCGAGGACCTGGGTTTCTTCACCGCGCATCACATTGGGCAAACGCGAACGCTGAATCACACCCGGCACGATGTGCACGCGGGTGCCGCGCAGACTGACCACGGTTTGTAGGGAGTTTCCGAGATTGGCGACGTTTGCCGGCGTCTCGCAGTAGGCCGCTTCACGCCAGCCCTGCGCGCTGCCGACCATGCCGCAAGCGATCACCGGCAGATCCGGCTGCGCATCGAGCCAGTCGCCACACACCTCATCAAAGGCCAGTTCAAAACCGTCGGTGCACTCGCGACCGTTGATGACTCGCGGGGTCTTCGGCAACTGCATGATCCCGGACGAGAGCGCGCGCTGTTCCAGCACCAAGCCGTCCGCCGCGAGTTTGTAAGCACGTAATGAGGTCGTCCCCCAATCGAGCGCGATCAATTGCGCCAGCATCGCTTCACCTGTTTTGTTTTTGGCAGTGAGTGCGACGGACTATAGACCTCTTAAGCGTGAAATCTCAATATGTAATTTTGCATCCCACATTATGGGACCGAATCAGTCCAGGGAGTCCATCGCTCAACAACGTCGAGATTCTTGTTGATGATGACCCTCAACGTTTCGTTCTCAATGGATCCAACCTCATGCGTACGGCCTTTCTCGTCAGTTATTCCGGGCTCCAGACGTCCGTCACCGCGGATGATGGTGTATGCCGCAAAGGGTGCCGGGGTTTCCTCTGAACCTGAAACAATCCGCAACTTCGTCTTGCTCGGCGCAAACGAGGCCAGCATGCCGGCGTAGGGCACATCACTGCAGAGCCCGAGACTGTCGATCTGGTCATATCCCAGCGCCAGTTCATAGCGCCAGCGCACGATGCACACGGAAGCAGAAGGCAGCAACGACCTCGGTTGATCAGACTGTTTGAGGGAAATACGCGGTGGTGCCACACGGGGATTTTCTATTGCAGCAATGAACCGCGACGCAGGCATGTACATGACTTTCGAGTAATAGGCCACGAACGGAAAAGCCGTGATCGCCACCTTGCACGGAATGTATTCCTGCGGCTTGAGGATCTGCACCAACTCGACCGGTCTGATGTAGTTGCGGCCGTCATTGATGGCGTGATTCTCGACGCTGATATTGGCGAACATCTCGTACCGACGATCGCCCTCGATCAGGCGCATGCCACTGACGATTCCCGACGCTTCCAAAACGATTTCATGTTCGACGGAAAAGTCTGGATCACCATTCAAGGAGCATTTAATCCAGGTGCCGATCTGCCCTCGTCGGCCATGATCCTCATACAAATCAATCAGGTTTCGGTCTGAGGTGAAACGCAGGTCATAGGAGGAATAATTCTCGTGATTGATCGAGACAAACTCAAGCCTGGCGGGGGGGACATTGAGGTGCAGGCACGATGAACACAATAAAAAACCACCCATCAACAGCCACTTCGCGATACGCAAATTCAATGTTTGACCCTCTGTTCCATAACACGCGCAAACTCGGAACTTGCAATACCGACAGGATGGGATTGGTAAGACTCGGAAAAATACCCCGAGGCACTGAACCGGCAGGCCAAGGCATTGCGCTCTCGTAAAAAAGCCAAGAGCTGTTCCTGTGAAAGAAACGTATTCGAGCCGTCCTCATGATCGCTGTGCACCGATGCCAGACGGGCCGAATATTGATGTTTGCCAAGTGCACCCTGGCGATCCAGTTCATCCACGGCACCGATTAGAAAGTTCGACTGACCGTGTCTCTCATGAAAATCGAGTCTTGCATCCAGATAACACGTCAACGTGTTGTCGTCCTGAATCGTCCTCGAATCACCCTTGAGGATATTCATCAAGTCCGCCTCTGAAGCAAATCGAACTTCAATGGTGCCATTCCCGGGCACATACGCCATGGCAACAAACTCGATGTCGGATCGCGCAATCTCTGGTCTTTCGGCGCAGGCACTGCAAAGCAAAAAACAAATCCCTAAATACCTTTTCAACCCAACATCCTGTCAATTAAATGAACACCTGAAATACCTGACTACGACGATTGCAGATAAGCGCGCAGTAATTACTCACTCGGCTCCATCAGCCTTCAAAACAGACAATATTTCTGCCACCGGCATAAACAACGACCGTGTGTAATACGCTTTGTAACCGGTTGCCATAACGACCACCTTGCAAGGGATACTTTGTTTGCCTTGCAACAACCCTTTCAAGGCACTCTTACTCAGATACTCTGAACTGCGGTATCTGTCGGTATGACTTCTGAAAGAAACACGCGCCAGATAATCAAAGCCGGATCCTGGCGTTGATTGCCGGTTTTCTTCGATCAATCCCATCGCCGCTTGAGCCATCGTGTGTCCAACGGAAAAATCCGTATCATCGGCCAGTGCACAAACAAATACCTGGTCGAAACTGCGGGCATTCTTTTCGCGGGCGAACAGTTCAAGCAGTTCCGTATCCGAATGAAAGCGCACAAGGTAGTAACCACTGATGGTGTGGCCGCTACTGATCGAGTCGAACGCTAACACCGCCGGCCGAATATCATGGGATCGGGCGCAGGACACGCAGAACAGGCACACAACGCTCACCAGTAACCACTTCATGGCATCACTCCCTGTATGTCCGCACATCGCCGGTCACTCATTGACCCAGCGAAGGCTCCACGGGCGTGTAGAAAGGGTTCCAGAAGCATTGCAGGTGTCGTCCGTGAGCGCGCAAAAATGCGCGCGTAGAATGCCGGACCAGAGCACTGGCGACAATCGAATCAATAGCGGATTGCCATTGAGGCACTTTAGCCCTCGGCAAACTCGCGCAGCACTTTGCCATCCATGCGATAGCGCACCCACTCTTCCTGCGGCTGCGCGCCAAGGGATTTGTAGAAATCGATGGCAGGGGTGTTCCACTCCAGCACGCTCCACTCGAAGCGCCCGCAGTCGTTGTCGCAGGCGATTTTCGCCAGGTGCCGCAGCAGGGTTTTACCGGCGCCGCCACCGCGTTGCTCGGGGGTGATGTAGAGGTCTTCCAGGTACAGGCAATTGCTGCCCAACCAAGTCGAATAGCTGAAGAAAAATACGGCGAAGCCGATCGGCAGACCGTCGCGCAGGCAGATCAGGCCGTGGGCGGTGGCGCCTTCGCCGAACAGGCTGCGTTCGATGTCGGCGACGCTGGCGATGACTTCGTGACGGGCCTTTTCGAAATCCGCAAGTTCAGTGATGAAGGCGAGGATTTGCGGTGCATCGCTGGGGGTCGCCGGGCGGATTTCGATCGTCATGGACGGGCCTTGTCGGAAAAGGAAAACGCCATACTAAGGCCGCATTGCTTTTGTGGCGAGGGAGCTTGCTCGCGCTTGGCTGCGAAGCAGGCATAATCCAGGAAATGCGATCTGCCTGATCCTCCACATCGATGGGATTCGGGGCCGCTACGCAACCCAGCGGGAGCAAGCTCCCTCGCCACCGGGTTTTACTCAGACGATAAACAGGATGTCTATGTCAGCTACAGCTTTTGCGCCTTTGATGGATCTCGCCGCCGAATTGCTGCCCCACGCTCTGGAACCCTCAGACGACGGCGCTCACGACCTCGCACATCTCCAGCGTGTTTGGCACAACGTGCGTACTTTGCACGCTGAGGAAGGCGGCGACCTGGAGGTGTTGCTGGCGGCCGTGCTGCTCCACGATTGCGTCGCCGTAGAAAAGAACTCGCCGCTGCGTTCACAAGCCTCACGTCTGGCGGCAGAAAAAGCTGCGGCGGTATTGGCAGAAATGAACTGGCCGGAAGAAAAAATCGCCACCGTCGCCCACGCCATCGAAGCCCACAGTTTCTCCGCCAACATCACCCCGTTGACCCTCGAAGCAAAAATCGTCCAGGACGCCGACCGTCTCGACTCGCTGGGCATGCTCGGCGTTGCCCGCACGTTCTACGTCGCCGGGCGCATGGGTTCTGCGCTTTACGACCCCGTGGATCCTGAAGCGAATCTACGCGACTACGATGACAAGCGTTTTTGCCTCGATCATTTCCAGACCAAACTGCTGCACCTCGCCGATGGTTTCCAGACGGTCGCCGGCCAGCGCCTGGCGCAAGAACGGCATCAACGCCTGAAAGGTTTCATGGAGCAGTTCAAGGAAGAGATCGGCATCGTCTAACGCGTTACTCCGGCGCACGACGATCCTGACTTCAGCAACCTCGGACCTAAGCCCTGCGCCTGACGTGTTATCTAGATGACGCTGAATTTTGCCGCTCAAGGAACCGCGTCATGTCGCCAGCCACACCTCAGGTCTCAGGCAAGCTGTTCGGCCTGTTCTGTCTCGCCAGTTATCTGTTGTCGCTGTCCTACGGCTCGACGTTTTTGCTGTCGTTGTTGATCAGCTCTCGCGGCGGTAACGAGCACGACGCCGGCAGTGTGATTTCGGCGGCGATGCTCAGCACGTTTGTGGCGGTGCTGGTGTCCGGACATTTGTCGGATCTGCTCGGTGCGGCGCGTTCGATTGCGTTGTTTGGCGTGCTGTTGGTGGCGGCCAGTCTGGGCTTTGCGCTGACGCCGGGGTTTGGCCAGCTGTTGTTGTTTTTCGGCTTGCTGCTGGGCCTGGGCTGGGGCGTGTTTTACACCTTGGGACCGATCATTGTCGCGAGTCTGGTGAGTCCGGCGCAGCGGGCCAGATATTTCGCTTTGCTGTCGGGCAGCATGATGACCGGCATCGGTAGCGGCCCGTTGCTCGGACGTGCGGCCAGTGCCATGGGGCTGCCGGTGACATCAGCGTTTTATCTGGCCGCGTTGGCGAGTCTGATTGGCGTGCTGCTGTTCTGGCTGCTCGGGTCGAGATTGCATAGTACCCAAGCCAGCAGCGCGGCAAAAATCACCTGGCGCGCAACCACGCAAGTGCTCGGGTCACGCGCGCTGTTCCCGATCATCATGGTGGGCCTGGGTGGCTGCGTGTTCGGTGGTCTGTCGAGTTTCCAGACCAGTTACGCCGCCGCCCGCTCGCTCGATTATTCGCTGTTCTTCCTCGGGTTCATGAGCGCGGCGATCAGCAGCCGGATGCTGATCGCAGGCTTCGTGGTCAAGCGTGATCCGCTACGTGCATCGTGCCTGTTGTCGGGGTTGATGCTGGCATCGATTGTGCTGTTCGCTTTTGGCGTACACAGCGGTTTCAGTTATCTGCTGGCAGCGCTGATGCTCGGCGTCGGTTACGGCCTCACCTATTCAGTGATCAATGGCCTCGCCGCCAACGAAGCGCCAACCGGCACCACGTCGCAGGCCTTGCTGCTGTTCAGTCTGTCGTACTTCATCGGCGTGTTCGGCTTTCCCTTGCTGGCGGGGAAAATCATTGTTGAACATGGCATGCCGACGTTGCTGTTGACCGTGCTGCTGGTTGCGCTGGCGAACTGGCTGATCACCGTCGGGCGTTTGTTCTGGCGGCGGATCAACGTCAAAACCGTGGCAGCGAGTCAGACCGTTCGTCGTTCATGAGGCACCAATCCATAACGAGAGCAGACCAACGGAGGGTAAGGATTCCAATCACTGGAGAAGCCCTATGATCCCGTCAAGGTTGACCGCTTTCGTATTCAGCGCCCTGCTCTGCCCCGCAGTTTTCGCCGCCACCACGACGGCAGCGGGCACCGGCCCTACCGACCCGACCCCGCCACGAGCCCCCGCCATCAACAGTGCCCCCGGCATGAACACCGATGGCTCGGGCGTGCCATTGATCAACCAGCCCCCCGCCACCGGTACCGATCCGCGCACGCAAGGCAGCGACCCGGGTCGCCAGGGCGGCATGAACACCCCTGATTCCCCTGCAGCACCGGATAACGCCGGTCCCGGCATCGGCTCGAAAACCACCACGGGTGGCTCGGGTTCCGAAGGGTCCGGTCAGTAGTTCGCCGACGCGAGCGTCCTATTCAATCCATGAAGAGGTAACCATGAACGTCGATAAAAACCTGGAAAAAGAAGTCCTCACTCGTCTGCTGCACGCCCACCCGAGCGGCTTGGGCAAGGAGGTGCTGGACAATTATCGGGGCGAGAAAGTCGTGGCCAGTGCCCTCGCCGCCTTACAGGATCGCGGACTGATTCATCACGGACACGTGACCTGCAACGAAGCCGGCGAACATTCGTTGAACCTGCCGATCAAGCTCAGCGCCGCCGGCGTTGAAGCGGCGCGCAAACTCGATCTGCAGTAGTACCCGGGCCGTTCGCCGCGCGTGCGGCGGACGGCCAGATCTTTAGGCAGGGCTGGCCAGATCAGAATTTTGCAGTGCCGCTGTCGGCCCCATCGCTGGCAAGCCAGCTCCCACTGGGAGTACGGCTGTACACAAATACTGAGTTCACCACAAAAACCTGTGGGAGCTGGCTTGCCAGCGATAGCGGCTGTTCAGTCGCCGAAAGTCTTGCTGATTAACGCATCAACCTCAGCGCTCCCCGGCGAAGTCGCCGGCCCCCAACGCGTTACCGCCAAAGCCGCCGCCGCATTCGCCCGACGCGCCGCTTCAAGGGCGGACAAACCCTGCGCCAGCCCAGCGACAAACACCCCGGCATGCGCATCCCCGGCACCATTGCTGTCTACTGCTTTTACGGCAAATCCCGGTACATGCTGGCGCTCGCCGGCCTGGTGAATCCAGCAGCCCTGCGGGCCGTCGCGCACCACCATCAGCACATCGGCGGGCAGATGTTCGGCGAGACGATCCAGCGCCGCACCGATATCCTCAGTCCCGGTAAAGCGCAACGCCTCGACACTGTTGCTGGTCCACACATCAATGCGCGGCAGCAATTCCTGCATCATTGGCGAATCCGGCGATTCCACCAGCGGGCCCGGATCGAACACCACGTTGATCGAGTCCGGCAGCGCCAGCGTCCAGTCAAGCAGCGCCTGCGCCTTGCCCTCATGCAACAGGCTGTAGCCGCTGAGATAAACGTAATCGCCAGCTTCGGCCGCGACGCTGTTCAGATCCGCCTCAGTCACCTCACCTTCGGCGCCGATGTAAGAAATGAAACTGCGCTCGGCCGATGCATCGGTCAGCGCCACGCACAAACCGGTGTCGCGCTGCGCAGGCTCAGCGATGCCGATGTGAATGCCCTCAGCGTTCATCGCCTGCCGCGCCAGATCACCGAAACGGCCGCTGCCGTGACGGCCCAGGTAGACGACAGGCAAACCATTACGCACAGCCGCCGCCATCACGTTGAAGCCGCCGCCGGCCTCGAAACCGGCGGATTGCGCCAGCACATCACCGCCGATCTGCGGCAGTTTTTCCACGGCCATGACCAGGTCGATGATGACCTGGCCGGTGTGCAACATCTTAGGCATGGGCATTCTCGACTTGCGCGGCACGGCGATCTTTCGCCCCGCCGAGGACTAGATAAATGCCACCGGCGACCACGAACGTCACGATCCAGCCGAGGCCGTTGTGGCCCAGCCACGAGTCGGACAGAAAGCCCTTGAACCAGACGTTTTCAGCGGTGGTGCCAATGGTGGTGAAGCTGAAACCGAGCACGATGGCAATCGCCCACGCGCCGAACGCGCGCCATTCGATACCGCCGCGATACCAGTAAGCGCTGCTCGGGCTGACATCTAGAAGGTCTTTGGGGCTGTAGTAGTGACGATGAATCAGGTCGACGACGAAGATCCCGACCCACGCAGTGATAGGCACCGCCAGCAGGGAAATGAAGGTGATGAACGGGCCGTAGAAGCTGTCGGCGATCAGCATGAAGTAGATCGAACCGGCGAAGATCGCGACGATGTCGACCACCACGGCGTAGACGCGTTTGACCTTCAGACCGAGGGTCAGCGTGGTCAAACCGGCGGAGTAAACCGACAGGTTATTCGACAGCAGCAAACCACCGAACGCGGTGATCAGGTACGGCACGGCCATCCACGTTGGCAGCATGTCGCGGATCGCCACGATCGGGTCAGTCGCCGATGCCAGATCATTGTTGCCGACCGACAGCAAGCCACCGAGGGTGATCAGCAGCACCAGCGGGATGCCCGCACCGAACGCGGCGGAAGCGACCAGACGCACGGCTTTGACGCTGCGGTGTTGATAGCGCGACATGTCGGCACCGGCGTTGGCCCAGCCGATCCCGGTGCCAGCGGCCATGGTGCCGATGCCGATGATCATCGCGCTCATCGGTGCGGGCGTGGCGTTGAACACCGCGCTCCAGTCGATGGTCGCGCAGAGGAAACCGCCGACCAGAATATTCAGCGCGCCGAACACGTAGGTCGCCCACTTCTGGATCACCAGCAACGTGGCGTGGCCAAGGCCGGAAACCGCCAAGGTCAGCAGAACAAAAATCGCGATGAAGATCAGCGTCAGCAGCGGCGCACTTTTCGCCTCGACCGGCGAGCCGAACAGGATTGAGCACAGCGATAGCAGCACGAACGCGGCGGTGGTGGTGTTGACGGTTTCCCAGCCCAGTCGCGACATCAGCGAGACCAGCGTCGGGCCGATATTGCCGCGCACGCCGAAGATCGCGCGCGACAGCGTCAGACTCGGCGCCCGACCGCGACGACCGGCAATCGAGATGATCCCGACCACGGCGAACGAACCGGCGGCGCCGATGATCGCAACGATGATCGCCTGCCAGATCGCCAGCCCGCGAAACGCGACCAGCGTGGCGCCCAGCGGCAAACCGAGAATGGAAATGTTGGCAGCGAACCAGACCCAGAACAGTTGCAGCGGATGCCCGTTGCACTCGGCTTCCGGCACCGGTTCGATGCCGCGGGTTTCCAGTTGCCCGGCGCTTTGCCCGGCGTTTGATGAACTCATGAAAAATGCTCCTGTTTGCCTTTTTTGTGGTTGTGGCAATGACGCATGACGACAAGACATCCCGGCCGTCCTGGGCCTGTCTGCGCGATCCATTGCGGGTTGGAAAAATCAAATTTGCGGTGCACCTATCGCTGGCAAGCCAGCTCCCACAGGTCCAGAGTGAACCTTAAGGTATGCACTATCCCTGTGGGAGCTGGCTTGCCAGCGATGGCGTCAGTTCAATCAGCGCAAAGCGAGCAGCCCCTGCACCAACGGTTCAAGCTCCAGATGATTGACCGCTTTCACCGTTTCAATCATCGGCGCAGGCCAACTCTCAAGGCCCAGGCAGGCCCCGAGCATTGCCCCGAGAATCGCCGCGATGGTGTCGGTGTCGCCACCCAGACTCGCCGCCATGCACAACGCTTCGAACGCGGTCATCTCACCGACCGCCACTTGCTGCGCCAGCGCAAACGAGACCACCACCGACTCCTGCGACGCGACCGAAGTGCCGATCACGTCGTAGAGCAGATCCGCCAGCAGCGCTTTGTCGCTGTCGACGCTGATGGTGCGCGCCCAACTGATGCGCGAAGCAATACGTCCACCCGCCACCCAGTGCCCGTACGCTTCCGCTTGCTGGGCGATTTGCTGACCGAGGTTCAACGCCTCGCCCAGATCCACGCCATTGATCCCGGCAGAGACCACCGCCGCCACTGCCGCCGCACTGGAAATCCCCAGCGTGGTGTTGTGGGTTACCTGACAGGCCTGCACCACCGCCGCAATAAAGCGCTCGGGATCAGCCACATCTGCCGCGATTCCCACCGGAGTAATGCGCATCGCCGCGCCGTTGGTGGTGCCGTAACGCCCGGCCTCTTCCGGCGAATGACCGGCGAGGATCATTTCGATGGCACGTTTGGTCGACGGCCCGAGCAAGTCCTGCGAGCCCTTGGCCTGCATCGCCGCTTCCCATTCGATCAAGCGTTGCGCAAGGATTGCCGGTTCGATACGGCCCTTGCCTTCGACCAGCAACTCGCCGACCAGGATTGCCTGCTCGGTGTCGTCGGTAATCGAGCCTTTGGGCATGTTCGCGGCAATCGGTTGCAGCGGGCCGGCGTCCTGCAGATCAGTAATCTGGCCGAAGCGGGTCTTGATCGTTTCGCGGTTCAGCGATTGCGTCGGCATGCCCAGCGCATCACCGAGGGCCAGGCCATAAAACGCACCGAGGGCACGGTTGAGCGCGGTCATTTCGATTCTCCAAATTGCAGGTGCAGACGGAAGTGCACCGGGTCGAGCAGGCTTTCCACCTGTTCCATGAAGCGGTTCTGTCGGTCGTAAGTGGTGCGCAGAGCCTTGAGGAACACGGTGCCGAGCGGGCGGCCAAGCAGTTCAGCGTCTTCGGCATTGAGCGGTTCAGCGCCGATCCACTGATCGCCGCGCTCGCCGATGTAGCCGTAGGCGGCCAGGGTGATGGTCAGGGAGTTGTCGATCAGACCGACGCGCGGCAGGCTTTCCAGGCCGCCGGTGGCCGGCATCAATGAGCGTTCGAGGGACACCAGCGTGCCGTCATTGGCACGGCGGCGACGGTCGAGGGTAATGAATTTCTCAGTGCCGAAAACGGCCAGCAGATCGGGCCGGGTCACGGCTTCCAGACGCAGCACTTCGGTGTTGATCAGCGCCCCACTGTCGGCCAGCGCCTGCGCCCAGCCGCTACGCTGGTCGAGTACCACACCGTCGAACGTGACGATGGAACCGACACCGCTTTGCGTGGCGATGTAATTGCGCCGCTTCAATTCGGCCAGCGCTTCGCGCAGCGTGCCGCGGCTGACCTTGAATTCCTGAGCCAACTGATGCTCGCCGGGCAATAGAAAGCCGTCCTCCATGAGGCCGCTTTCGATGCGCCGGACGAGTTCGTCGACCACCCGTTGTTTCTTGTCAAATCGTACCTGTCTAATCATGTACAAAGTGATAACCGAAACGGGCCAGGGCGGGCAAGGAATATTTGGGGAAGGTGACAAAAGGCGGGACTTGATGCGATTCCCTGTGGGAGCGAGCCTGCTCGTGATGACGTCGGCACTTTCAGCATCGATGTGACTGAAAGAACGCTATCGCGAGCAGGCTCACTCCTACAAAGGTTATGCGTCGAACCGTAAATTCTGCTTTAACCGCAAATCCCTGTGGGAGCTGGCTTGCCAGCGATAGCGGCGGCACATTCAGAACTGATGTTGAATGACCCGCCCCAATCGCTGGCAAGCCAGCTCCCACAGGTTTAAGTGCTGAAGCCAACTCGGAGAGAATGAATCTAGCGTTGTTTGAGACGATCGATAACGACGGCCAACAGCAAAATCGAACCCCGAATCACATACTGATAAAACGTGTCGATGTTCTTCAGGTTCATCGCATTCTCGATAATCGCCAGAATCAACACCCCGGCAATCACATGCCGAATCATCCCGATCCCGCCGCTCAGCGACACCCCGCCCAACACGCAAGCCGAAATCACCGTCAGCTCGAAACCCTGGCCGATCATCGGCTGCCCCGACGTCATCCGCGACGCCAGAATCACCCCGGCCAGCGCACCAATCACACCGTGCACGGCAAAGATGATGATCTTGGTGCGATCGACGTTAACGCCCGCCAGCAGCGCCGCTTCCTGGTTGCCACCAATGGCCATGGTGTTGCGCCCGTAGGTGGTGTAATTCAGCAGCCAGCCGAAAAACAGGAAGCAGACGATAGTAATCAGAATCGGCACCGGCACACCAAACAACTGACCATTACCGAAGACGAAGAACGATTCCTGCGACACGCCCACCGCTTTGCCGTTGGCAAAAATGTACGCCAGGCCACGAACAATCTGCATGGTCGCCAACGTAGTGATCAACGCATTGACCCGCAATTTGGCAATCACAATCCCGTTGATCAGCCCGACAATCAGACCCATCACCAACGCTGCGCTGACGCCGAGAAACACGCTGTTGGTGTCACGCATCACCACCGCCGCGACCACGCCGGCGCAAGCAATCACCGAGCCCACCGAAAGGTCAAAATGCCCCGACGCCAGGCAGTACAACATCGTGCACGCGGCAATCCCGGTGGTGGAAATCGCCAGGCCCAAACCACGCATGTTCAACGGCGAAAGGAAGTTGTCGATCAGCAGCGTGCAGGCCACGAAGATACCGACGGCTGCCAACAGCATGACCCAGTCATCGAGGAAGCGCCGCATATCCAAAGGTTTGCGCTCGGTCGGCAGGGTTTCTTTCTGGGTTGTCATCATAGTCACCTCTCAGTTCGCCACGCCGTCAGCGCGGTGGCGCGGCAAAGCCAGTTGCAGCAAGTTGGATTCATTGGCCTGGTCACGGCTGACTTCGCCGCGCAGGGCGCCTTCGCAGAGCACCAGAATGCGGTCGGAAATGCCCATCACTTCCATCAGGTCGCTGGACACCACGATCACCGAAATACCCTCGGCGGCGAGGTTATGGATGATCTGGTAGATCTCCGCTTTGGCGCCGATGTCGATGCCACGGGTCGGTTCGTCGAGCAGCAGGACTTTCATCGGCATGGATAACCAGCGGCCAAGAATGGCCTTCTGCTGATTGCCGCCGGAGAGGAATTTGATCTGCTGGCCGGCATGCGGGGTTTTCACTTTCAACGCCTTGATTTGCTTGTCGGCGTTGCCCTTTTCCCACAGCCCGCGAATCAGGCAGCCGAGGCCAGAGTTGGCACCACGCGCACTGATGTTGATGTTCTCGGCGACACTGGCGAGCGGAATGATCCCTTCCTTTTTACGGTCCTCGGGGCACAGCAGAATCCCGGCGGCAATCGCATCGCGCGGTGAGCGCAGCTTCAGTTCATGACCGCGCAATTCAAGGCGTCCGGCAGTGTTGCGCTCCAGACCACTGAGCAGACGAAACAACTCGGTGCGCCCTGCCCCGACCAATCCGAACAGGCCGAGAATCTCGCCTTTGTGCGCTTCGAAACTGATCGGTTCGCGCAGGCCCGGGCCGAGCAATCCGTCGACCTTCAACGCGACGGCGCCGCGTGGGCGATGGCGGTAATCGTAGATGTCCTGAATGTCACGGCCGACCATGCAGGTCACCAGTTGATCGTGGGTCAACTGGCTCATGTCGTCGAAGGTGCGTACGAATCGGCCGTCCTTGAACACCGTCACCGCATCACAGATACGGAACACTTCTTCCATGCGATGGGAAACGTAAAGCACCACTTTGCCTTCGTCACGCAAGCGCCCGATGATCGCCATCAACCGATCGATTTCGCGGGCCGAGAGGCTGCTGGTCGGTTCGTCGAAGGCAATCACATGCGCGCCACGCGACAACGCCTTGGCGATTTCCACCAGTTGTCGCTGGCCGAGCGACAAGCGTCCTACCTTGGTCTGCGGATCGATTTCATCGGCCAGGCCTTTGAGGCAGTTCAACGCTTGCTGGCGCAACGTACCGCGATTGATAAGGCCGAAGCTGGCCGGCAAGTGACCGAGAAACAGATTCTCGGCCACGGTCATTTCCGGCACCAGATGCAGCTCTTGGTGAATCACCGCGACGCCGCTGCCGATGCTGTCGGCGGTGGACTTGAAGGCCATCGTTCGCTCGCCGATCTGCAACTCGCCGCTGCTCGGAATGTAGGCGCCGCCGAGGATTTTCAGCAGGGTCGATTTGCCGGCGCCGTTTTCGCCCATCAGCGCATGGACTTGTCCTGGATGGGCGACGAAGCTGATGCCGTCCAGCGCCTTCACACCTGGGAAGGTTTTGCCGATCCCGTTGAAGCGCAGGCTGCCGCCGCTGTTGTCATTTGTCTGTACTTGCGCGTGCATTTGAACCACCTCTTCACACGATCAGACGGCCCGGCTGTCCGGGCCGCTGCGACGTCAGTTCCACAAGCCGATTTTTTCCAGCTCTTGCTTGAAGTTCTCGCGGGTGATCAGGGTGACGTCGTCCATGGCCGTGTACTTCGGCGGTTCTTTGCCGGTGGTGACCCACTCGTACATCATCTCGGCGGTCTTGTAGCCTTCGATGTGCGGGCTCGGCAGCATCGAGCCAAAGAAACCGCTGTTAGGCTTCTTCAGTTCACCGATGGCGTCAGTGCCATTGATGCCGATGCCGATCACGTTGGTCGCGGCAAACCCGGCGGCTTCGGTGGCACGGACGCCGCCGAGCACGGTGTTGTCGTTCATGCCGCCGATGATCAGGTTCTTCGCCGCACTCGGCAGTTTCACCAGCGCCGAGTTGGTCGCGTCCATACTGCCCGGCACGTCGAGGGTTTTCAGTGCGGCGAACAGAATGTGGTCTTTCGGCATGCCGGCGTCTTCGAGGGATTTCACCGAGCCGTCGGTGCGCTTCTTGCCGGTGTCGAGTTCGTTGTAGGTATTGACCACCGCATAGGTGTCTTTCCAGTCCCAGTTACGCTTCTTGGCTTCGGCGACCATCGCGTTGCCCTGCTTCTGGCCGACTTCGAACGCGGCCATGCCGAGGTACGGCACGTCTTCCATGAACTTGCCGTTGGCGTCGACGAAACGGTCATCGACGGCGATGACTTTGAGGTCATTGAGCTTGGCTTTGGCCATGATGGCCGGGCCGAGCGACACGTCCGGCGGGCAGATCACGAAGCCCTTGGCACCGTTGGCCGCGAGGCTGTCGATGGCCGAGAGGGTTTTCTCGCCGTCCGGTACAGCGATCTTGATCAGTTCAAAGCCCTTGTCCTTGGCGGCTTTCTCGGCGAAAGCCCATTCGGTCTGGAACCACGGCTCTTCCGCCTGCTTGACCAGAAAACCGATTTTCACGGTATCGGCAGCGAGCAGCGCACTGCTCAGGCTGAACGCGGTGACCGCCAGGGCGGCACTGCACAGGGTACGAATCCCGAAACGACGTTTCATAAGCTGACTCCTTGTTATTTTTTTTGAGCAATGTTTGAAAAGCGTTAAAGCAAGGTTCTGCAAAGCCTGTTGAAAATAGTCATATCGTATGATGATTGGATTTCAAGCGGATTTATCCGCATGGAAGCCGCAGTGTTCAGTCGTGGTACATCACCGAACGACCACCATCGATGGTGATACATGAAGCATTGATAAACGGCGCTTCGTCGCTAGCCAGAAACACTGCCGTCATCGCCACTTCCAGCGGCTGACCGATGCGTTTTGGCGGATGCAGATCAAAGGCGCGTTGGCGTTCGGCGAGCGGGTCGGCAAAGCCGTTCCAGTAATCGACGTTCAGTTGCGTTTCGATGTAGCCCGGGGCGATGGCGTTGACGCGAATGCCCTTGGCCGCATATTCGATGCCGAGTGCGCGGGTCAGTCCAAGCAAGCCGTGCTTGGCCACCGGATACGGGAAGCAACCGGGGATGATGTGGCTGGAATGGGTCGAGGCAATGTTGATGATGCTGCCGACGCCCTGCTCGATCATCTGCGGCAGCACCGCTTTGCAGCCGTACCAGGCGCCGTCGAGGTCAATGGCGAAGCAGCGATGCCAGTCGTCTTCGGTCATTTGCAGTGGATCACGGAACACATTGACCCCGGCGCAGTTGACCAGCACGTCGATGCGGCCATGCAGTTCGACTGCACGTCTGGCCATGGCGTGAAGATCCTGCTGACGTGACACATCAGTCTTGAGTGCCTGCACGTCAAAGCCCTGTTCGCGCCATTGGGCGGCGACTTTCTCGACCTTTTCCGCCTGAATATCGCTGATCACCAGTTTGGCTTGTTGCGAGGCGAAGGCTGCAACGATGGCTTCACCGATGCCTTGGGCAGCACCGGTCAACAGCACGACCTTGTTTTGCAGACGCTCACCCTTCGGCGGTGCGGGCACCCGCGGCAGGGAAAGAGGTTCAGCCATGGATCAGGACTCCTGTTCGCAAGCGCAAAAAAACCGGGCATCTGCCGATGTCCGGTCTGGAAGGCGTTTGAAACAAAACAGGCAGGCGTCGCTGACGGCATCGAACCGTTGCGAGACGCGGACTCCATTGGGGAGTGCGATAGACATTCGCTGCATCACTTCACCTGTTTTGTTCTTTTTAAGTGTGAGTGCGTGTTACTGCTGGAGCCGACTATAAACCCGACCGCCAAATAATCTCAATATATAATTTTGCATCCCATATTTTGGGATTTATCCAGCGAATCGCGTACAGAGTTTTCCAGCAATATCCACGCGCATCGACAACACCGCGCCATCCAGTGGATGGTTGTGCGGACTCTTGGCACTGGTGATGTACAGGGTTTTCAGGTCTT
The DNA here is from genome assembly GCF_058786735.1 of Pseudomonas sp. FW305-7. Classification (NCBI taxonomy): domain Bacteria; kingdom Pseudomonadati; phylum Pseudomonadota; class Gammaproteobacteria; order Pseudomonadales; family Pseudomonadaceae; genus Pseudomonas; species Pseudomonas sp. FW305-7. Next base: position 23,000 of record NZ_JBYSZA010000006.1, on the reverse strand, counting down.
CACCGCCGAACACGCAACTGGTCGGGCGGCTGACTGGCAGATCGATCCTGCGGTCGACCTTGCCTTCAGGCGTCAGGCGCAGCAGGCAACTGCCGTCCCAACGGGCATTCCACACATAGCCCTCCGCATCCAGCGCCGAACCGTCCGGGCCGCCCTGCTGATCCGGGCCGTACCAGACTTGTGCGGCATCGAGATTGCCGTCGGCGTGAATGAAGTAGCGATGGAGCGTGCCGTCGAGGCTGTCACCGAAAAGCAGCGTGGTGCCGTCGTCGCTCCACAGCAGCGTGTTGGGAATGCCCAGACCGCGCAGCAACGGCGTGACACGTTTATCGGGGTCGACACGGAACAATCCACCGGAACGGCGTGTGATCGGCAGATCTTCGCCCTGCTCGCCGATGTTGTTTTGCATGGTGCCCAGCCATAACCGGCCTTGCGCGTCGCAGCGAGCTTCGTTGGGACGATTGCCCGGTTGCGGATCGGCGACGCAGAACAGGGTCAGGCGCGGTTCGAGTCCAGGGGAGTCGAGATCGAGGCGGTAAACGCCACTGCTCAGGGTCACCAGCGCATCGCCACCGTTGCATGGAATGAACGCGGAAACGTGCTCGGGCATTTGCCAGATCTGCACGTTCTGGCCGATCAGGCGCAGGGCCTGTTTACCGGCGATATCGACCCAGTACAGCGCTTGGGTTGGTGCGTCCCAGAATGGGCCTTCGCCAAGTTGGGCGCGGTGCTGGGTGACGGCGGTCCACGGCATATAACTGTCTCCATTTTTCTTGTTTTTACTGTAGGAGTGAGCCTGCTCGCGATCGCGGCGGATCAGTCGAAGCAGCTTTGCCTGATACGACGCTATCGCGAGCAGGCTCACTCCCACAGGCGAATTTGCATTAACTGGCTTTTTTATCGGCCATGACTTTCGGGTAAAAACGTTTGATCGCCAGGTCGGCATTGTCGATCAAGGTCATGCAGGCCCACACGCCTCGCGCGGCATCCCGGGCGGCGATTGCATCGGCCATGTCTTTGTGGATCGGCAGGGTGCGGCGCAGTTCATCGGGATCGGCGGCAGAAACTTCGAACGATACTGCGAGCAACGCCCCCAGGGCCGGAACCATTTGTTCGATGAACTGGTTATGGCTGGCGGCAAGAATGCATTCGTGGAAGGCCTGATCGGCGCGGTTGTAATCGATGCCGCTGTCGACGGCGCGCTCAAGGGCGTTGTAAGCCAGTTGCACCGCTTCAATCTGTTCCAGCGTCGCGCGCTCACAAGCCCAGCGCACGGCCATCGGTTCAATGGTGCGACGCAGGTCGAGCAAGTCATCGACAAAATTTTCCGGTAAGCCATTACGTGACAGCCAACCGACGACTTGCGGATCGAACAGGTTCCAGCGCCGCACCGGCAACACGCGGGTGCCGACCTTCGGCCCGACTTCGAGCATGCCTTTGGCAACGAGAGTTTTGATCGCTTCGCGAATGACCGTGCGGCTGACGCCAAGCTGCTCGCCCAGATCGGCCTCGACCTTGATGGTCTGGCCCGCTTTGACCTGCCCGGCGGCAATCCAGCTGCCGAGCCAGTCGACCGTTGAGGCATGAAAGCTGCTGGACATGGATACCTCAAAGCTGTTTGCGATGGGTCATCAAGCTAATCATCATACGAATAACAGTCAATCGGGATTTTCAGCTGAAACACAAACCCCCTGTAGGAGTGAGCCTGCTCGCGATAGCGGTAGATCAGTCGGTATTTATGGTGACTGATACACCGCTATCGCGAGCAGGCTCACTCCTACAGGGGGGTTGTGCGTTTGTCAGGGCTCAAGGCCGATGCGGAAGAACTCGCCGCCACTCCACACCCCGAGCCAGCGCAGGCCATCGATTTCACGGCTCACCGCCAGTTCCACCAGTTGATAGAACACATTGCGGTGAATCAGCGCTTCGAGGTTAGTGCGTACATGCACGTAAGGCGCCGGCTCTTGCGTCGTCGGATCAATCTCTACCCGGATCGGGTGCTCGGGCCCGGCCTCGGCAGTTTCATCAACGTTGGTGGTGAAGCGCAAAAGCTGCGCCTCACCCTCGCCTTCAACCTCGACGGCAATGGCCACAAACGGCGCATCGTCGACTTTGATCCCGACCTTCTCGACCGGGGTGATCAGGAAGTAATCATCGCCATCGCGGCGAATGATCGTCGAGAACAGCTTGACCATCGGCTTGCGCCCGATCGGCGTGCCCAGGTAATACCAGGTGCCGTCGCGGGCGATGCGCATGTCGATGTCGCCGCAGAATTCCGGGTTCCACAAGTGCACCGGCGGCAGGCCTTTGGTTTTGGGGATCTGTCCCAACAGGTCATTGGCTTTTTGCGGGCCACTCATGGCGTACTCCTTGAATTATTGGTCACCGACTCCCAGAAGGCTGCGCGCGTATTGAGCCAGCGGCGGGCCGATCAGGTCTTCGGGCTTGTTGTCGTGGAACGTCAGTAAACCGCCACGACTCTTGATCCGTGCAGTATCAATCAAATACTGGGTGCTGGTCTCGATCAACATGATCTGAATCACGCCGCCATCGATTCCGAGGCGATCCACAGCTTCCTCGTCGAGCCACTCATCGGAGTTGCCGATGCGGTCGTCAGCCTTGGCGAAACGCGTGTACAGCAGGTAGTGCGCACCGGCATCGCGAGCTTCGCCCATGGCCTGATCAAGGCCTTCCGGCGCACGAGCGCGGCGGACCATCGGGAAGTATTCGACGAAGCCCTTGAAGGCCTCTTCAGCCACCACGTTCGGTCGCGGATACGAACCACCCGGCGGTGCGAACGCGCCTTGGGCGATGTAGATAAACGAATCCGGTTGAATGCGGAAGTTGTTCACGCGGCGACTGTCGCTATGATCGAGCAGCCCCGCATCGCTCATCTGATAGCGAGTGCCTTCGGCCATATCGCTGACAGTCATACAGCCGCCAAGCGCCAAAACGGCCAGCAGCAAAACCAGGCTACGCATCCTATTCCTCCAGTGGCCGGTGACGGAAAACCGGCGAATGGCCGTTGGATGCAGCTTTTGCGCCAGTCCTTGAAAATGTGCAGGTATCGAATTTGAAATGACGCCCCAAAGGCCTGAAATGAAGCCATTGTGGCGAGGGAGCTTGCTCCCGCTCGGCGGCGCAGCCGTCGTGATTTCGGTATCTATGGTGAGCCAGACAGAATCAGGAGGATGGTTTTGGGGTCGCTCCGCAACCCATCGGGGATAAATCCCCTCACCACAATCAGCCGCCGATGATCTTCATGACAGTCGCGCCGCCAGAGAACGCCACTTCCTGCTTGTCGCCCAAGGCTTTGACCAGCAGACGCTGGAGCGCCGGCAAAGCCTGATGACGCGGCTTGTCCAGCAGATCCCCGACATAGTGACGGTTGCTCGACGACAGGCAGCCATGCAGCCAACCGGTCGACGAAAGACGCAGTCGCGAGCAGGTCCGGCAGAACGGCACACTTTCGTTGGCGATCACACCGAAGTTGCCCAACCCGGGAATGGCGTAACGCACGGCGGTGGCGTCCACCGGTGCGTCGGTTTGCGCGTACTCATAGCGCTCGCCGATCAGCTCCAGCAATTGTTGCAGGCTGACGAACTGTTGCAGGAAAGCATTGGAGTCCTTAGCCAGATGGCCCATGCGCATCAGCTCGATGAAACGCAGCTCATAGCCACGCGCCAGACAGTAATCAAGCAGCGGCATCACCTGATCGAGGTTCTGCCCGCGCAACGGCACCATGTTGACCTTGATCTTCATCCCCGCCGCTGCCGCCTGGTCCATGCCATCGAGCACGGTGGCCAGATCGCCGCCACGAGCGATGCTGCGAAACGCATTGGCGTCGAGGGTATCGAGGGACACGTTGATCCGGCGCAAACCGGCATCCACCAGCAGCGGCAGTTTTTTCGCGAGGAGTTGACCGTTGGTGGTCAGGCTGATGTCGTCCAGACCCATCTTGCCGACGGCGGTCATGAACGATTCGAGTTTGGGGCTGACCAGTGGCTCGCCACCGGTAATGCGCAAACGCTCGATGCCAGCGGCTTCGATCAGATACGCCACGCCGCGCGCCATGGCCTCGGCCGACAGTTCATCCTGCGCAGCGACCAGCCGCTTGCCATTGGGCACGCAGTAGGTACACGCGTAATTGCAGGCTGAGGTCAGGCTGATGCGCAAATTGCGAAAACGCCTGCCTTGACGGTCAACGATCATGATCACTCCGGCAATGGAAAATCGAGCGGCTAAAACTTGACTCAGAATTCAAGTTTTAGCAAGCCCTATGCCTGAGTATATTCCTGCGGTACTGCGCCATGTAGCGAAATCATGGCGCAATAAGGCCGCTGAATGATTCAGCTGCTCGGCGTTTCCGGATCACGCTTGCGCTTGTTGCCCATGCGCACGCCGATGTCCATCAAGAACTGGAAGAAACCTTCCTGATCTTCCAGCACGTTGCTCCAGAACGGCGAGTGATACAGCGCCACGGCGCCGTGCACCAGCGCCCAGGACGCGCAGTAGTGGAAGTACGGTGGAACATCTTCGAGCTTGCCTTCGCTGATGCGGCCCTTGATCAACAGGGTCAGGCGTTCAAAGTTCGAGGCACGGATCTTGTGCAGCTCCTCGACCATTTCCGGCACCTGATTGCCCTTGACCACCTTCTCTTCGAGGCGATCGAACAGGCGATAGCGTTGCGGGTCGCGCATGCGGAATTCGAAGTAGGCACGGGACAGCGCTTCCTTGTCCTTATCGACATCGGCCGAATGCAGCAGCTCGTTCAAATCGCGCTCGTAATCGAGCATCAGGCGCAGATAGATCTCGGCCTTGGATTTGAAGTGCTTGTAGATCGTGCCTTTGCCGATACCCACGGCATCAGCAATCATCTCGACGGTGACACTGTCTTCACCTTGGTCGAGGAACAGCTTGAGCGCGGTATCGAGAATTTCTTGCTCGCGGCGACGAAACTCACGGACCTTACGAGGTTCTTTGTGCATAAGAAAAGGTCTGAAGGGTCAAAATTCGAAGCCGCGTATTATGCCTAACTTGCACAAAAATGCACGGATCATCCGACCATATCTGTGTTTCTTGTTCGTTTTGAGAACGTTTTGGGCGCAATGAGAACTCAACTGAAGCGAACGTATTCCAAATTTGTTTAAAAACCCCGACCGGCTAACTGGACTGCACGCCAGACTGATCAATACTTCAACTGTCGGGCGGCATCTCCCCCAAGTGCCGCGCCGATAAAGGTACCAAGGGACCGCGTGCCTTTGTTTTACTCCTAATGGTCTTAACCCGGATTCACCCCCCAGAACCCGGGTTTTTTTTGCCTGCGATTCAGGCTTTTACATGAGCCAACGGGAACAACCGCTTGAAGTTCTCGGTGGTCTGCTGGGCAAAACGCTCGTAGTTTTCCCCACGCAACATCGCCAGAAACTCCGCTACTTCACGTACGTACTGCGGCAGGTTGGGTTTGCCGCGATAAGGGATCGGCGCCAGATACGGCGAATCGGTTTCCACCAGCAGGCGATCCGCCGGGACCTTGCTCGCCACATCACGCAGCGCATCGGCATTGCGGAAAGTGACAATGCCCGACAGGGAAATGTAATAACCCATATCCAGCGCCGCCTTGGCCATGTCCCAGTCTTCCGTGAAGCAGTGCAGCACACCGGCCTGAGGCAAAGCCGCTTCACGCAGCAGTTCGAGGGTATCGGCACGGGCGCCACGGGTGTGGATGATCACCGGTTTGCCGGTCTGTTGCGCCGCTTGCAGGTGCAGACGAAAGGACTCCTGCTGCAGTTCGGCGGCTTCCGGTTCGTAGTGATAGTCCAGACCGGTTTCACCGATCGCCACCACTTTCGGGTGATTGAGTTCGTGCAGCAACCAGTCCAGTGCAGGGGCTGCGCCCGGCTGCACGTCCAGTGGATGCACGCCGACCGAGCAATCAACATCGGCATAACGCTCAGCCAGGGCTTTGACATCGGCGGCGTTGTCGGCGCTGACGCCGATGCACAGAAAGTGCCCTACTCCGCGCTGCCGGGCTGCATCGAGTGCGGCATCCAGCGAGCCGTCGTGGGCGGCGAGGTCGAGGCGATCAAGGTGACAATGGGAATCTACGAGCATAAAAAAGACTGCAACTTACATCGTATGAGTAGGACGGTCGGACTTGAGGGCTCCGGCCAGGTGGGTTTCGATGCGACTGCGGGCGGTGTTGTCGCCATCGTTGAACTGCACGCCGACACCCGCAGCGCGGTTACCTTGCGCACCTTTCGGGGTGATCCAGGCGACTTTGCCGGCCACCGGAATCTTCTCCGCCTCCTCCATGAGGTTCAGCAGCATGAAGACCTCGTCGCCCAACTTGTAGCTCTTGTTGGTCGGGATGAACAGGCCACCGTTCTTGATGAACGGCATGTAAGCGGCGTAAAGCACCGACTTGTCCTTGATGGTCAGGGACAGAATGCCGTTGCGCGGCCCGGGGCTTATCGGTTCATTCATGTTGACCTCCACTGCTGATGTTCAGAGTCTAGGTACACATTCCTATCTTTGACCAGGCAATCCCGCCCATTGCACCAGCAATGCTTCCAGCAGCAGCGCCGGATTGAGGTTGGCCTTGCTCAGGACTTTCTGCCGCTGGGCGAGAATCCAGTCCTGAATCTCGAGGACTTTACCCTGCGCACTCTTCTGCGCCAGGTATTGCACGACTTTACGCATGTCAGTCAGACCGAGGCCAGCTTCGTCCTGAGTCAGTTGATAACGCAGGATCAGACTCGACCAGTCACAGAACCAGTCGAACAGCCGCAGCATCGGAATGCTCTTCCACTCCTCGGCCAGTTGCGTCGGCGACTGCTGCTGCTTGAGCAACTTCTTCACCCCTTCTACCACTTGCGCGCGCTGCTCGCGTACGCCCTGGGATTGAAGACTGACCGCCATCAACGGCGAACCGGCGGCCAGCGTCAGCAGTTCGACACGCTCCTCTTCGGAACAATCCGGCAGCGCCTGCGCCAGCCACTGCAGGCTCATCGCCTCACCCGGCAACGGACAGGCCTGCTGCACACAACGGCTCTTGATGGTCGGCAACAAACGGCTTGGCTGGTGGCTGACCAACAGCAGAACGGTATCGCCCGAAGGTTCTTCCAGGCTCTTGAGCAAGGCATTAGCGGCGTTGATGTTCATCGACTCGACCGGCTCGATCAAGACCACTTTGCGCCCACCCAGTTGCGCGGTCTGCACCACGAAACTGACCAGATCGCGCACCTGATCGACCTTGATGGCCTTGTCGGCCTCTTCCGGTTCGAGGATGTAATTGTCCGGGTGACTGCCGGCCTTGAGCAGCAGACAGGATTTGCACTCGCCGCACGCCTCGGGTGTCGGGCGCTGGCACAACAGGCTGGCCATCAGTCGCTCGGCCAGCGCGCGTTTACCAATTCCCGCCGGGCCGTGCATCAGATACGCGTGCGCGTGCTGGCTACGCCCGGCCAGTTGCTGCCAGAGACTGTCCTGCCATGGATAGGCCTCAGCCACGGGCCAGCTCCAGCAAGTTCGGGAGCAAGGTATCCAGCGATTGCTGAACCTTGACCAACGGCTGACCGGCATCGATGCGCACATAGCGCGCAGGATCGGCTTCAGCACGCCTGAGGAACGCACTGCGCACCGCTTCGAAAAATGCCCGGCCTTCCAGTTCGAAGCGGTCGAGGCGACCACGAGCACTGGCACGGGCCAGGCCGATTTCCACCGGCAGATCAAAAATCAGTGTGAGGTCCGGTCGCAGATCGCCCTGTACGAAGGCTTCCAGTGCGGCGATACGCTCCAGCGACAAACCACGGCCGCCGCCTTGATAGGCATAGGTCGAATCAGTGAAACGGTCGCAGAGTACGACAGCGCCACGGGCCAGTGCCGGACGAATCACTTCGGCCAGATGCTGGGCGCGTGCGGCAAATACCAGCAACAGCTCGGTGTCCGGGTTCATGACTTCGTCGGCCGGCGCCAGCAGCACGTCGCGAATGCGTTCGGCCAGCGGCGTGCCGCCGGGCTCGCGGGTCAGCACCACTTCGATACCAGCGGCGCGCAGGCGCTCGGCGAGATATTCGCGGTTGGTACTTTTGCCGGCGCCTTCCGGGCCTTCCAGGGTAATAAACAAGCCAGTCACAGGCAGTCCTTAATTCAAAGTCATTGCGCGTTTTGTGGAGCAGCGGCTTCCGGAGTCGGTGCAGACTCCTGCGGCGCAACCTGTGGCAGCGCTTCCGGCGCGGTGTCCGGGGATGCCGCGGGAATTGCTTCATCAGTCGCCGGAGCCGCTTCGGGCGTCGTGACCGGCGCCGGGCTGGAGCGGTAATCCGCACGTCGTTTGAGCTGGAATTCACGCACCGCACTGTTGTGCGCATCCAGATCATCCGAGAACACATGGCTACCGTCGCCGCGTGCGACAAAATACAGGCTGGTGCCTTCCACCGGGTTCAGCGCCGCGTGAATCGCTTCACGCCCGACCATCGCAATCGGCGTCGGCGGCAAACCGGGAATCACATAAGTGTTGTACGGCGTAGGCTCCTTGAGATGAGCGCGGGTCAGTTTGCCGGTGTAGCGATCGCCCAAACCGTAGATCACCGTCGGGTCAGTCTGCAACTGCATCCCCAGCGCCATGCGGCGCACGAAGACCCCGGCAATCTCGCCGCGCTCCTGTGGCACACCGGTTTCTTTCTCGACCAGCGAGGCCATGATCAGCGCTTGATAAGGTTCCTTGTAAGGCGCGTCGACGGAGCGTTTTTCCCACTCCTTGGCCAGCACCTCATCGAGACGGTCGAAGGCCTTTTTCAGCAGCTCGGTATCGGAGACCCCGCGCACAAAGCGGTAGGTATCGGGGAAGAAGCGGCCTTCCGGGAACAGGCCCTTGTGGCCAATCTTCGCCATCACTTCGCTGTCGCTCAGACCATTGAGGGTCTGTTCGATTTTCTCGTCTTTCGCCAGCGCGGCGCGCACCTGATGGAAATTCCAGCCCTCGACCAGCGTCAGGCTGTACTGAACCACTTCGCCACGCTTCCACAAGTCGATCAGACCGTTAACGGTCATGCCCGGCTGCATGCGGTATTCGCCGGTATGAATCGGCGTACCGGCGAGATTGAAGCGCCAGTAAATCCGCAGCCAGAACGCGTCCTTGATGACGCCATCGCTTTCAAGTCCGAGAAAGGTTCGAGTCGGTGTAGAGCCTTTCGGCACATCCAGCAGCTCTTCCTGCGTGATGTTCAGAGGCTGTTCCAGTGCACTGTGAATTTTCCAGGCGCTGGCGCCCAACAGCAGCCCTGCCAGAACCAGTCCGGTTTCCAGCAGCAGCAAAAGTTTACGTCTCACAAATCAGGCATCCAGTAGGGCGCGGGCAATGGTTTGCAGTTTACGGGTGAGCGGGCCAACCGGCCAGCTCAGTGCAGCGTAGGCGCGTACCGGCCAGACGCCATACACGCTGTTACAGACGAAGACTTCATCGGCCCATTGCAGCTGTTCAAGGCTGATGTCGGCCATTTGAGTGGGGATGGCCAATGACTCGGCCTGAAACAATATTTCGGCACGCATCACCCCGGCCACGCCGCAGCGTTTCAGATCAGGCGTGATCAACACACCGTCACGCACCAGGAACAGATTGCTGAATACGCCTTCAATGACCCGACCGGCCTGATCGAGCATCAAGCCTTCGGCATGCTCGCTGTCCTGCCATTCGGCGCGGGCGAGAACCTGTTCAAGGCGATTGAGGTGTTTCAGCCCGGCGAGCAATGGCTGTTTGGACAAGCGCGTGCTGCACGGAAACAGGCGAATGCCTTGTTCAGCATGAACAGCGGGATAAACCGCAGGGGGATTGCCTTGCAGAATACGTCGGGCCTGCGCCGCAGGATCGGGCGCATAACCACGCAGGCCGTCGCCACGGGTAAGGATGAGCTTGAGCACGCCCTCACCCATCGCGGCCGCGTAGTTCAGCAGTTCATGGCGAATCAGCTCGATATCAGTCGTGATGGCCAGACGCGTACAGCCTTCAGCCAAACGTGTCAGGTGTCGATCCAACAGCACTGGCTGACCGCAATGCACGGCGATGGTCTCGAACAGACCATCGCCGTAAGCCAGGCCGCGATCTTTCAGCGACAGAGCGTCAGCCGGTTGACCGTCGACCCAGCTGTCCATCAGCCCGCGAACCGGCGGAATGCCAAGGTACCGTTGGTACCGCCAAAACCGAAGGAGTTGGACAGCACGACATCGATGTCCATGTTGCGCGCCGTGTGCGGCACGAAATCGAGATCGCAGCCTTCGTCCGGCTCATCAAGGTTGATGGTCGGCGGTGCCACCTGGCTGTTGATCGCCAGCACACTGAAGATCGCCTCGACCGCGCCCGCCGCACCCAACAGGTGACCGGTCATGGACTTGGTGGAGCTGACCGCCAGTTTGTAGGCGTGCTCGCCGAACACCGACTTGATCGCGTTGGCTTCGGCAAGGTCGCCGGCCGGGGTCGAGGTGCCGTGGGCGTTGATATATTGCACTTGATCAACGTTGATCTTCGCATCGCGCAGCGCATTGGTGATGCAGCGTGCAGCACCGGCACCGTCGGCAGGAGGCGAGGTCATGTGGAACGCATCGCCACTGGTGCCGAAACCGATCAGCTCGGCGTAGATGGTCGCACCGCGCGCTTTGGCGTGTTCAAGCTCTTCGAGCACCAGTGCCCCGGCGCCATCGGACAGCACGAAACCGTCACGCCCCTTGTCCCATGGACGGCTGGCGCGGGTTGGTTCGTCGTTGCGTGTCGAAAGTGCACGGGAAGCACCAAAGCCGCCCATGCCCAGACCGCACGCGGCCATTTCGGCACCGCCGGCAATCATCACGTCGGCTTCGTCGTACATGATGTTGCGCGCCGCCATGCCGATGCAGTGCGTACCAGTGGTACACGCCGTGGCGATGGCGTAGTTAGGTCCCTGTGCCCCCAGGTGGATGGACAGGAAACCGGAAATCATATTGATGATCGAGCCAGGCACGAAGAATGGCGAGATTCGACGCGGGCCCGTCTCATGCAGAGTACGGCTGGTTTCTTCAATGTTGGTCAGACCGCCGATCCCCGAACCCATGGCCACGCCAATGCGTTCACGGTTGGCGTCGGTGACTTCGAGCCCGGCATTGCGTACGGCTTGAAAGCCGGCGGCGAGGCCGTACTGAATGAACAGGTCGAGCTTGCGCGCTTCCTTGACCGACAGGTATTCCTCGACATTGAAGCCCTTTACCGAGCCGCCAAAGCGGGTGGAATAGGCAGAAAGGTCGGTGTGTTCGATCAGACCAATGCCACTGCGGCCAGCCAGAATGCCCTGCCAACTGCTCGGCACATCCGTGCCCAGTGGCGACAACATACCCATACCGGTGACTACGACGCGTCTACGCGACACAGCACTCTCCTTTTTCAAATGACGATTTTGCATCAGGCCTAAAGAAAAAACCGCACGCCATGATGGCAGTGCGGTTTTTCCATGACAGCAAGCAACGATTACAAACTATTACGCCTGGTGGCTAGTAACGTAGTCGATTGCAGCTTGTACAGTAGTGATCTTCTCAGCTTCTTCGTCAGGGATTTCGGTCTCGAATTCCTCTTCCAGAGCCATCACCAGCTCAACGGTGTCAAGGGAGTCGGCACCCAGGTCTTCTACGAAGGAAGCAGTGTTAACCACTTCTTCTTCTTTAACACCCAGTTGCTCGGCAACGATTTTCTTGACGCGCTCTTCGATGGTGCTCATACCTTGTTTTCACTCCTAATGGACAAATTCAGGCAGCTGGCCAGTGGGTAAGTGTATAGAAAGACTTTTCAGCTTTTCAACTGAAAGCTTCACTCCTCAAACCCTACGGCCCTCTGCCTATAAATAGATTGCAGCTTTATAACGGATTTTAGACAGCTCGTATGACATTTTTTTGAAGCAATCCGTCACATTTTACTTACATGTACATCCCACCGTTCACCGGGATTGTAGCCCCAGTGACGTATGCCGCACCGTCGGATGCAAGAAAAGCGACCACAGACGCGATCTCTTGAGCTTGTCCCAGACGACCCAGCGGAATCTGCGTCTGCAAGGCTTCACGCTGTGCTTCAGGCAGCTCGCGCGTCATATCGGTGTCGATAAACCCTGGGGTTACCGAGTTGACCGTAATCGAACGCGAACCGACTTCACGCGCCATTGCACGGCTGAAACCTTCCAGACCGGCCTTGGCGGCTGCATAGTTTACTTGGCCTGCGTTGCCCATGGCACCCACCACCGAGCCAATACTGATAATTCGGCCCCAACGCGCCTTGGTCATACCGCGCAGAACGCCCTTGGACAGGCGATACAGACTGTTCAGGTTGGTATCGATGACGTCATACCATTCGTCATCTTTCATGCGCATCATCAGGTTATCGCGGGTGATGCCGGCATTATTGACCAGAATTGCCGGCGCACCGAACTGTTCCTGAATGCTTGCGATGACTTTGCTGACCGACTCGTCGCTGGTGACGTTGAGTTCCAGACCAGTACCCTGAATGCCATGCTCTTTCAGCGTGGCAGCAATCGCCTCGGCGCCCTTGGCGGAAGTCGCGGTGCCAACCACGATGGCGCCCTGACGGCCCAGCTCCAGTGCGATAGCCTGGCCGATACCGCGGCTTGCACCGGTGACCAGTGCAACTTTACCTTGCAGACTCATGCAAGTTTCTCCTGATTCAGGCTTGCGCTGCGCGAGCGGCAGCGAAAGCGTCTGGGGTATTGAGGTTGGAAGTCGCAACGCCTTCGGCGCAACGCTTGTTCAGGCCGGCCAGGACTTTGCCCGGGCCGCACTCGACCAGATTGGTCGCGCCCTTGGCTGCAAGGGTCTGAACGGATTCGACCCAGCGTACTGGTTTGTAGAGTTGTTCGAGCAGATCACGCTTGAGGGTTTCCAGATCGGCCGGCACTTGCGCGCTGACGTTCTGTACCACCGGGATCTGCGGCGCCTGCCAGTCGATGGCGGCGATGGATTCGGCAAAGCGCTCGGCAGCCGGACGCATCAGTTCGCAGTGCGATGGCACGCTCACTGGCAACGGCATGGCACGTTTGGCGCCACGGGCCTTGCAGCCTTCGATGGCGCGCTCAACGGCAGCCTTGGCACCGGCGATGACCACTTGGCCCGGCGAGTTGAAGTTGACGGCGCTGACCACTTCACCCTGCGCCGCTTCAGCGCAGGCTGCCAGCACATCAGCGTCCTCCAGACCGAGAATGGCAGCCATGCCGCCCTGCCCCGCTGGAACCGCTTCCTGCATCAGTTGACCACGGCGCTCAACGAGCTTGACCGCGTCAGCCAACGTCAGGCTGCCGGCAGCGACCAGTGCGCTGTATTCACCCAGGCTGTGACCGGCAACAAATGCCGGACGCGCGCCACCTTCCGCCAGCCACAGACGCCAGAGGGCAATCGAGGCGGTCAGAATGGCCGGTTGGGTTTTATCGGTTTGATTGAGCAGCTCTTCCGGGCCCTGCTGGGTCAACGCCCACAGGTCATAGCCCAGAGCAGCAGAGGCTTCTTGGAAAGTTTCGAGGATCAGCGGATGTTGCGCGCCCAGCTCGGCCAGCATGCCGAGGGACTGCGAACCCTGTCCTGGAAAGACGAATGCGAGGGAAGCAGACATGTAACAAGCCCCTAATGATCTTGTCGTCGGAAAATGACGCCCCGCTTGGGGACGCAAGAAACTGACAGTTGGATGGCCCTTTGAACCGGGCGGTCACATTTAAGCATTGTCGGACGAAAACGCCTAAGACAACAAATCCTCCAGACGACCGTGGAGGCGCTCGGGAAGATTCTCCTGAATCTCGATCAATGCGCGCTGAATCGCACTCTGAAAGCCCTGAACCCCGGCCGAACCGTGACTTTTCACGACGATACCCTGCAAGCCGAGGAAGCTTGCGCCATTATGTCGCGCCGGCGCCAGATCAGCCTGCAAGCGCTTCATCAGCGGCAACGCCAAGGCGCCGACCGCACGCGAGGCAAAGTTCTTTTTGAACAGCGCTTCGATCCGTGCAGCAATCATCGTTGCCAACCCTTCGCTGGACTTGAGCAGGATATTGCCGACAAAACCGTCACAGACCACCACATCCGCTTCGCCGCGATACAGACCATCGCCCTCGACAAAACCGATGTAGTTGATGCCGCGAGCAGCCTGGAGCAGCGTTGCCGCCAGTTTTACCTGTTGATTACCCTTGATGTCTTCGGTGCCGATATTCAGCAACGCCACGCGCGGACGAGCGATACCCAGCGTTTGCGCTGCCACCGAGCCCATCACCGCGAACTGCAATAAATGCTCAGCACTGCAATCGACGTTGGCGCCAAGGTCGAGCAACTGGCAATAACCCTTTTGCGTCGGGATCGCGGCAACCATGGCGGGACGATCAATACCCGGCAGAGTTTTCAAAACGAACCGCGACAAAGCCATCAACGCACCGGTATTGCCGGCACTGACGCAGGCTTGCGCCTTGCCATCGCGCACCAGCTCAAGGGCGACACGCATCGACGAATCCGGCTTGCCACGCAGCGCCTGGGTCGGTTTTTCGTCCATGGTGATGACTTCGCTCGCCGCAACAATCGTCAGGCGCGCGCGATCGGCAGCCGATTGGCCATTGATCAATTCTTCAAGAAGGGAGGGTTGACCGACAAGGGTCAGGTGCAGCGAGGGCGTAGCAGAAAGGCAAGCAAGGCTGGCCTGAACAATGCTGCGGGGACCGAAGTCCCCGCCCATTGCGTCAATCGCGATGACTTGAGCGGACAAGTGATTACTCGTCAGCGCCCTTGTCGATCACTTTACGGCCACGGTATACGCCTTCTGGCGATACGTGGTGACGCAGGTGAACCTCACCAGTGGTTTTTTCTACAGACAGAGTGCTAGCCTCGAGAGCGTCGTGCGAACGGCGCATGTCACGGGCAGAGCGGGATTTTTTGTTCTGCTGAACAGCCATAATTGATTAACTCCTAAACGTTTGGGTCACGCTTTAACTGCGCCAATACACTGAACGGGTTGGACCGCGTTACCTCGTCCTCGCTCGGTTCGGGCTCATCTGCTCCCGCCGGCTGCTGGCATTCTTCCGGATGATGAGCAGGCACAATAGGCAAGGCAAGCAGAAGCTCTTCCTCGACCAGTGACTGCAGATCCAATGGATCTTCGCCCAGTTCCAGCACGTCATAACCTTTCGGTAACGACTGGGTATTCGCACCCTCCTTCACCACAGCGTAACTGCATTCGCTATGGATCGGCAGGGTGACCAGCTCAAGACAACGCTGGCAAACCATTTTGACTTCGGTGTCGATAAAGCTGTGGATCACCACAGATTTACGTTCATCTCGTTCAAAAACGAATTTCGCCTGCACCGTACCGACATCGTCGGAAAGCGGGTCGCAGAGTCTCTTCAAATCGGCCAGCAGCAGTTCACCTTGAAGGGTGGTGCCACGGTCAGCCAATTTGCGCGGGTCAACGTGAGGTGGAATCGGGTCATTCAACATAGGCGCAGCATTATAGGGATGCACCCACCCATGTCAAAGGAAATTGTGCCCTGTCCGTCACTTGCGTGCCTCCGTTAGAATTCGCACCTGCCTCAGGAGACGCGAATGCTGCCTTTATTACTTGCTTCAAGCTCGACTTATCGCCGGGAACTGCTCGCCCGTCTGCACCTGCCGTTCGTCTGCAGTTCACCGGATATCGATGAAAGTCACCGCCCGGGCGAGTCGGCCATCGAACTGGTCAAACGTCTCGCCGAACAGAAAGCCCGGGCGCTGACTGACAGCCACCCCGCTCATCTGATTATCGGCTCGGACCAGGTGGCAGTGCTCGGCGAGCAGATCATCGGCAAGCCGCACACCTTCGAGAAGGCCCGCGAACAGCTTTTGGCCGCCAGCGGTGCCAGCGTGACCTTCCTGACCGGCCTGGCGCTGCTCAACAGCCAGACTGGCCAATGTCAGATCGACTGCGTGCCCTTCACCGTCCACATGCGCCAGCTCGATCAGTCGCGCATCGAGCGCTATTTACGCATCGAGCAACCTTACGACTGCGCTGGCAGCTTCAAAGCTGAAGGCCTCGGCGTAAGCCTGTTTCAATCCACCGAAGGCCCTGACGCCACCAGCCTGATCGGCCTACCGCTGATTCGCCTGATCGACATGCTGCTGGCTGAAGGCGTGCAGATTCCCTGAGCCACAAAAAACCGGCCATCAAGGCCGGTTTTTCCATGCCGCGATTTCTTAGCGCAGCGAAGGCCCGTGGAAACCCATCCACATCGCCAACTGCTCAGCCACGCTTGCACCGAGCTTCTTCGAGAAGCGATCGAATGGCGACTCCTGAACAGTGAAGTCCACCAGCTCCTTCTCGCCAATCACATCACGCGCAACAGAGCTGGCGTTACCCAGACCATCGATCAAGCCCAGCGGCAGCGCCTGCTCGCCCGACCAGACCAGCCCGGAGAACAGCTCCGGATGCTCTTTGTCTTTCAGACGATCACCACGCCCCTGCTTGACGCTATTGATGAACTGCTTGTGCGTGGTATCCAGCACGCTTTGCCAGAACGCAGTTTCTTCCGGCTTTTGCGGCTGAAACGGATCAAGGAACGACTTGTGCTCACCCGACGTGTACGTACGGCGCTCGACACCCAGCTTCTCCATGGTGCCGACAAAACCATAACCCGCTGCTGTCACGCCGATGGAACCGACCAGGCTCGCCTTGTCGGCGTAAATCTGATCTGCCGCGCTGGCGATGTAATACGCACCGGACGCACCTAGATCGGAAATCACCGCATAGACCTTGGTATCCGGATGCAGACCGCGCAAACGCTTGATCTCGTCGTAGACGTAACCCGACTGCACCGGACTGCCACCCGGGCTGTTAATGCGCAGGATCACACCCTTGACCTTCTTGTCCTCGAACGCCGCACGCAGGCTGCCGACGATGTTGTCGGCACTGGCCGGTTCTTTGTCGGCGATCATGCCGGTAACGTCGATCAGCGCGGTGTAGTTCGGGCCACGGGTGGCGCTCTTTTCCATGTCCATCAACGGCGTGAACAGGATCAGCGCAACAAACAGATAAACAAACGTCAGCAGCTTGAAGAAGATCCCCCAACGCCGCGAACGACGCTGCTCCTGGACGCCGGCCAGCAGGGTCTTTTCCAACAGCTTCCAGCTTTTCTCGTCACCGCCGTCGGCCTCTGCCTTGGCCGGCGCCTTCCATTCATCTGTCATGCCATCCACCCCAGCAAAATCGTATTAAGCCCGCTGACCCAGCCAGGCATGCAATTCGGAAAAACGGTCGATCGACAGGCGCGGCTCGTACTGCTGCAGCGATTCGATCGATTGCGCGCCATAACTGACCGCCACAGATGCCATGCCCGCATTGCGCGCCATCAGCAGATCGAAGGACGAATCCCCTACCATCAGCGCCTGATCGGCACGCACACCACAATGCGCAAGGATCTGCTCCAGCATCAGAGGGTGTGGCTTGCTGGCAGTTTCATCGGCAGCGCGGGTGATATCGAAATAATCTTCCCAGCCATTGGCCTTGAGCACCCGGTCCAGTCCGCGCCGATTCTTGCCGGTCGCGACGGCCAGGTGATAGCCCTGCTCACGAAAGGATGCCATCGACTCAACGACACCCTCGAACAACGGCGAGGGCACAGCTTCTGCAGCGATGTAGTGATCCGCGTAATACTCGCGAAACGCAATCATTTCTGCATCGCTGATCTCGGGATACAACGTGCGAATCGCTTCGGGCAAGCCCAGACCGATGATGCCTTTGACGGCAAAATCGTTGCGCAACTCGAAACCGGAACGCTCGGACGCCGAATGCATCGCCTCGACGATCCGATGAATGGAATCAGCCAGCGTGCCGTCCCAATCGAAAATCAGCAGTTTGTAATCAGATGGGCGCACTCAATCGCTCCACTGTCTTGGCCCACATTTCATCGACCGGCGCCTGCAAGGTCAGCTTGCCGCCATCGGGCAGCGGCACGGTCAGCATGTAGGCATGCAGGAAGAGGCGCTTGCCACCCAAATCACGGATTTCCTTGGTGAAATCGTCGTCGCCGTACTTGCTGTCACCGGCGATGCAATGTCCGGCGTGCAGGGTGTGCACACGAATCTGGTGGGTCCGGCCGGTGACAGGCTTGGCCTCGACCATAGTCGCGAAGTCGCCGAAGCGGCGCAGCACCTTGAACACGGTCAGGGCTTCTTTGCCTTCGTCGTTGACTTCGACCATGCGTTCGCCTGAACGCAGATTGCTCTTGAGCAACGGCGCACTGACCTGCTTGATCGAGGTCGCCCAGTTACCGCGAACCAGCGCCATGTAGCGCTTGTCGACGCCGTCGCCACGCAGCTTTTCGTGCAAGTGACGCAGCATGCTGCGTTTCTTGGCGATCATCAGCAGGCCGGAGGTGTCGCGGTCGAGGCGATGAACGAGTTCCAGTTCCTTGGCATCGGGACGCAACTGACGAAAGGCTTCGATCACACCGAAATTCAGGCCACTGCCACCGTGAACAGCAATGCCTGCGGGCTTGTTGATCACGATCAGGGCTTTGTCTTCGTAGACAATCGAGGCTTCCAGGCGTTGCAACAGACCTTGCGCCAAAGGCACCGGCTCGTCGCGCTCAGGCACGCGAACCGGCGGCACGCGCACGATATCGCCGGCCTGCAGCTTGTATTCGGGCTTGATCCGACCTTTGTTCACACGCACTTCGCCTTTACGCAAAATGCGGTAAATCAAGGTCTTGGGCACGCCTTTGAGCCGGGCGAGGAGGAAATTGTCGATTCGTTGGCCGGCATACTCCGGCGAGACTTCAAGCAATTGAACGCCTGGAGTCGAAGGGGCAGTAGTTGTCATACCGCGGATGATAACAATTTTTATGGAATTGAAGCACTTAATCATTGCTGCTATAGTCGCGAACGCCGCCAAAAGCGGCCTGGACAGCGGCACCACGGTCAAAAACCGGCCCTGACCAACGCAATTCACCAGGACGCGAGGCCGTCCTACGGGGCTTTCGCTACGTAACGGTGGAGTTTGCGGTTGTAACAAGCGCAGGTGACATGAGGCCTGAATCACACCGCCGAGCAGAGTTTTTACTCGCCCGGCAGGCAAATATTCGAGGCCAGTTCACAAAGTGCAGTCAGCTGCAGATGACCCCGAGCGAACGCTTCGGAAACACCGCCTGAATTAGCCATGATGCGTGACCTCCCCTTTCGGAGCTCACGGTAAATGCCAACCCGCTGCGGATTCTGCGCGCGGCAGCACCCGAATTATCAGGGATACGTGTAGGGTGGAGATGCACAACCGCTGGACTGTGTAGCAATAGGCTTTATCAAGACGCTTCATCTCGTCCACAGCCACGGTTGATTCCTCCTCCTGACTGAGTGCTTAAGTAGCCACAGCAAGCAGGACGCGTACGTCGCGGTATCGGCCCAATTGGTCGTACATCGCTGGACACGGGAATGGCCAACCACTCCCGACGCACCTGACACCGACCGTGAGAAGTCGTGTGTGCCGAACGCCGTTTCCGGCAGCCCGGAAACCGACGGTACTACATGAAAAGAATGCTGATTAACGCAACTCAACCCGAAGAGTTGCGTGTTGCACTGGTAGATGGCCAACGCCTCTACGACCTGGACATCGAATCCGGTGCACGCGAGCAGAAAAAGGCCAACATCTATAAAGGCCGTATCACTCGCATCGAACCAAGCCTTGAGGCTGCCTTTGTCGATTTCGGCTCCGAGCGCCACGGCTTCCTGCCCCTCAAAGAAATCTCCCGCGAATACTTCAAGAAAGCCCCTGAAGGCCGCGTCAACATCAAGGACGTCCTGAGCGAAGGCCAGGAAGTTATCGTTCAGGTCGAAAAAGAAGAACGTGGCAACAAGGGCGCCGCCCTGACCACCTTCATCAGCCTGGCCGGTCGTTACCTCGTGCTGATGCCGAACAACCCGCGTGCCGGCGGCATTTCCCGTCGCATCGAAGGCGAAGAGCGCAATGAACTGCGTGAAGCGCTGAACGGCCTGGTTGCACCGGCCGACATGGGTCTGATCGTGCGCACTGCCGGCCTGGGCCGCAGCAGCGAGGAAATGCAGTGGGACCTCGACTACCTGCTGCAACTGTGGACCGCCATCAAAGAAGCCTCGCTGGATCGCTCCGCGCCATTCCTGATCTACCAGGAAAGCAACGTGATCATCCGTGCCATCCGCGATTACCTGCGCCAGGACATCGGCGAAGTGCTGATCGACAGCGTTGAAGCTCAGGACGAAGCCCTGACCTTCATCCGCCAGGTGATGCCGCAGTACGCCAGCAAGATCAAGCTGTACGAAGACAGCGTTCCGCTGTTCAACCGTTTCCAGATCGAAAGCCAGATCGAGACCGCTTTCCAGCGCGTCGTTGAGCTGCCTTCCGGCGGCTCCATCGTCATCGATCCGACCGAAGCCCTGGTGTCCATCGACATCAACTCGGCGCGCGCCACCAAAGGCAGCGACATCGAAGAAACCGCCCTGCAGACCAACCTTGAAGCGGCTGAAGAAATCGCTCGCCAGTTGCGCCTGCGCGACATCGGCGGCCTGATCGTCATCGACTTCATCGACATGACCCCTGCCAAGAACCAGCGCGCCGTGGAAGAGAAAGTCCGCGAATGCCTGGAAGCCGACCGCGCTCGCGTGCAGATCGGCCGCATCTCGCGCTTCGGCCTGCTGGAAATGTCCCGTCAGCGCCTGCGTCCATCGCTGGGCGAAAGCAGTGGCATCGTCTGCCCGCGTTGCAACGGCACCGGCATCATCCGTGACGTTGAATCGCTGTCGCTGGCGATCCTGCGTCTGATCGAAGAAGAAGCCCTGAAAGACCGCACTGCCGAAGTTCGCGCTCAAGTGCCGATCCCGGTGGCGGCGTTCCTGCTCAATGAAAAACGTAACTCGATCACCAAGATCGAACTGCGCACCCGTGCTCGCATCGTCATTCTGCCGAACGATCACCTGGAAACCCCGCACTTCGAAGTTCAGCGTCTGCGTGACGACAGCCCGGAAGCCGCGACCAACCAGTCCAGCTACGAAATCGCTGCCGCCGCTGCCGAAGTCGAGGAAGTCCAGCCAGCCGCTGCGACCCGCACCCTGGTTCGTCAGGAAGCCGCGGTCAAGACCGCTCCGGCCCGTGCCAACGCTCCGGTTCCGACCGAAGCTGCCGCACCTGTTGCCCCAGCGCCTGCTCCGGTTGCTGCGCCAGAACCAAGCCTGTTCAAAGGTCTGGTGAAATCGCTGGTCAGCCTGTTCGCGACCAAAGAAGAACCAGCCGCTCCGGTTGTGGTTGAAAAACCAGCCGCCGAACGTCCGGCCCGTAACGAAGAGCGTCGCAACGGTCGTCAACAGAGCCGCAACCGTAACGGTCGTCGCGATGAAGAACGCAAGCCGCGCGAAGAGCGCGCTCCACGTGAAGAACGCGCCCCACGCGAGCCGCGTGAAGAGCGTGCGCCACGTGAAGCCCGTGAAGTCCGCGAGCCTCGTGAAGCCCGCACCGAAGCGCCAGTAGCCCGCGAAGAACGCGCGCCACGTGCTCCGCGTGAAGAACGTGCACCGCGCGCTCCGCGTGAAGATCGCAAGCCTCGTGGCGAGCGTGAAGAACGTGTACGTGAACTGCGCGAACCTCTGGACGCTGCTCCAGTTGCTGCCGCCGCTGCAGTCGTGACCGCTGAAGAGCGTCCGGCCCGTCAGCCACGTGAAGAACGCGCACCGCGTCCGCCGCGTGAAGAGCGTCAACCGCGTCCTGAGCAAGCCGCTGCTGTCGTTGCTGAAGAAGAAGTCATCAGCAATGAAGAGCAACTGCCGGAAGATGGTTCGGAGAACGCCGAAGGCGATCGTCCACGTCGTCGCTCCCGCGGCCAGCGTCGTCGCAGCAACCGTCGTGAGCGTCAGCGTGATGCCAACGGCAATGTGATCGAAGGTTCGGAAGAATCCGAATCCGAAACCGGCGAAAACGTTGAAGCGCCAAGCACTGCCGATCTGGCTGCTGGCCTCGCTGTTACCGCTGCTGTTGCCAGCACCGTGATCAGCGCTCCGGCAGAAGCCCAAGCTCACGAACAAGCTGAACGCGCTACTGCTGCGACGCTGGAAACCGCTCCAGTTGAAGCACCGGTTGTTGAAGCTCCCGCTGTTGAAGCAACCACTCCAGTAGAAGTGACTGCTGCTCCAGAGGTTGAAGTGGCTCCGGTTCGCGAAGCCCAGTCGCAGTTTGAAGCGTTCGCTCAACCTGCTGCTGAAGTCGAAGAGGCACCAGTCGTTGTTGCAGAGCCGGTTGTCGAAACCGTCGCTGAAACCGTGACCGAAACCGTGCGTGAAGTTCGCGAAGAGCAAACCGCATTCAACTGGGTTGCCGAGCCAGCCGTCGCTGAAACACCAGCGCCTGCATTCGAAGCGCCAGTGGTTGAAGAAGCCAAGGTTGCCGAACCTGCTCCAGCGCCAGTCGTTGAAGCACCGGTGGTCGAAGCGCCAGTGGCTGCCGAAGCTCCAGCCCCGGTGGCTGAGCCAGCTCCAGCCAGCGCCCTGACGCCAAATGGTCGCGCGCCAAACGATCCACGTGAAGTGCGTCGTCGCAAGCGTGAAGAAGAGCGTCTGGCGAAAGAAGCCGAACTGGCGGCCGCTGCTGCTCCGGTTGCTGCCGAGCCAGCCGTTGTTGCTGAAGTGGTCGAGGCAGCGCCTGCCCCGGTTGCTGATGAAGCCGTGGTTGAATCGGTCATCGCTGAAGCTCCACGCTCCGTTCAGGACGCGGTAGAGCAACACGAAGAGGCCCAGGAAAAAGAACACGAGCCTAAACCTCTCGTCTGATTCCAAAAGCCAATAAAAAGCCCCGCCCGGTGAAAGCCTGGCGGGGCTTTTTTATACCTCAGCTTTTGGAGCGTATTGCAGATCTATCCCCCTCACCCCAACCCTCTCCCAGTGTATGTACCGGAGACATGGTGGACACATGTTCGGAGACATGGTGGACGGTTTTAGATCTTCTTACCTGCCGTAAC